>NZ_CP010535.1:3352500-3569807 GCF_001430825.1 Sediminicola sp. YIK13
GTGGAGCGATTACAACTTTCAATGTGACGGGTCTGTCCCCGAATACCGTCTATGCCTTTACGGTAAGGGCGATCGATGCGGCGGGCAACGAGTCCTTGGACAGCAATACGGTCAATGAGACCACCACCGGTGACGTAACTCCCCCAAGTGCGCCTACGGGATTGGCTGCGAGCGGTACGACCTCGACGGGTACGACTCTGAACTGGGACGCCTCCACGGACAATGTTGGAGTGACGGGTTACAGGGTCTTTCAAGATGGTTCTCTGATCACTACGACGGGTGGAGCGATTACAACTTTCAATGTGACGGGTCTGTCCCCGAATACCGTCTATGCCTTTACGGTAAGGGCGATCGATGCGGCGGGCAACGAGTCCTTGGACAGCAATACGGTCAATGAGACCACCACCGGTGACGTAACTCCCCCAAGTGCGCCTACGGGATTGGCTGCGAGCGGTACGACCTCGACGGGTACGACTCTGAACTGGGACGCCTCCACGGACAATGTTGGAGTGACGGGTTACAGGGTCTTTCAAGATGGTTCTCTGATCACTACGACGGGTGGAGCGATTACAACTTTCAATGTGACGGGTCTGTCCCCGAATACCGTCTATGCCTTTACGGTAAGGGCGATCGATGCGGCGGGCAACGAGTCCTTGGACAGCAATACGGTCAATGAGACCACCACCGGTGACGTAACTCCCCCAAGTGCGCCTACGGGATTGGCTGCGAGCGGTACGACCTCGACGGGTACGACTCTGAACTGGGACGCCTCCACGGACAATGTTGGAGTGACGGGTTACAGGGTCCTTCAAGATGGTTCTCTGATCACTACGACGGGTGGAGCGATTACAACTTTCAATGTGACGGGTCTGTCCCCGAATACCGTCTATGCCTTTACGGTAAGGGCGATCGATGCGGCGGGCAACGAGTCCTTGGACAGCAATACGGTCAATGAGACCACCACCGGTGACGTAACTCCCCCAAGTGCGCCTACGGGATTGGCTGCGAGCGGTACGACCTCGACGGGTACGACTCTGAACTGGGACGCCTCCACGGACAATGTTGGAGTGACGGGTTACAGGGTCTTTCAAGATGGTTCTCTGATCACTACGACGGGTGGAGCGATTACAACTTTCAATGTGACGGGTCTGTCCCCGAATACCGTCTATGCCTTTACGGTAAGGGCGATCGATGCGGCGGGCAACGAGTCCTTGGACAGCAATACGGTCAATGAGACCACCACCGGTGACGTAACTCCCCCAAGTGCGCCTACGGGATTGGCTGCGAGCGGTACGACCTCGACGGGTACGACTCTGAACTGGGACGCCTCCACGGACAATGTTGGAGTGACGGGTTACAGGGTCTTTCAAGATGGTTCTCTGATCACTACGACGGGTGGAGCGATTACAACTTTCAATGTGACGGGTCTGTCCCCGAATACCGTCTATGCCTTTACGGTAAGGGCGATCGATGCGGCGGGCAACGAGTCCTTGGACAGCAATACGGTCAATGAGACCACCACTGCCTATTTTGCCTCGATTGCTGCGACAGATGCTTCTGCCTCCGAAACTGGTACCGATTCTGGTACTTTTACAGTGAGTTTGAATACGACCAACACGAGTGGCGGAACGATAGTTGTGAACTATACGATTGGTGGTACGGCAACAAATACAAATGATTATTCGGGCATTGGTACTTCAGTATCCATACCGAACAATGCGATTAGTGCACCTGTGACGATCACCCCTGTTGATGATGCATTAGTTGAAGGGAATGAAACGGTGGTTCTCACTCTCACTGCTGGGACCGGTTATGTACTGGGCACTCCTGCAAATGCCACAGTGAATATAACAGACAACGATGTTGCAGGCATCACGGTATCCGCGATCAGCGGTCCGACGACGGAGGCCGGCGGCACTGCGGACTTCACGATAGTTTTGAACACACAGCCCACTGCGAGCGTAACGATCCCCTTGAACAGCAACGACACTGGCGAGGGCACCCTATCGGTTGCCAACGCGGTTTTTACGACTGCCAATTGGGACACGGCCCAGACCATAACGGTCACTGGAGTGGACGATGCGATTGTTGACGGGGACATCAGCTATGATATCATCACCGGAGCGGCAACGTCCACGGACACGAATTATTCTGGTCTTAATGCTGCGGACGTCACGGTGGTCAACACCGACAACGATACAGCAGGTTACACGGTAACCCCGATTACATTAACAACCACGGAGGGTGGCGCCAATACTACATTTACCGTGGTGCTGAATGCTGCACCAACTAGTAATGTGGTATTTTCTGTAACATCTGGGGACACTTCTGAAGGTACGGTTTCACCAGGGACGCTGACCTTTACCCCGGGAAATTACAATAGTGCACAAACAGTGACGGTTTCCCCCGTTGACGATGCGATTGTAGAAGGCGATATCACCTATAATGTCACGGTAAGCGTTCTTGATGCGAGCAGTGACGATACTTTTGATCCCTTAGCGGATCAGTTGGTAAGTGTTACCAACAACGACGATGATAATGCAGGATACACCGTGACTCCAATAACATTAAACACTTCAGAAGCTGGAGGTTCACAAGATTTTACGGTAGTATTGAATGCTGCCCCATCAAGTAATGTGGTATTTTCTATAACTTCAGGTGATACCACAGAAGGGACGGTTTCTGCTGGTACATTGACCTTTACCCCAGGAACATTTAATACGCCAAGAACTGTTTCAGTAACTCCTGTTAATGACGATTTTGTAGATGGTCCTGTAAATTACGATGTCACCGTAAGCGTTTTGGACGGAAGCAGTGATGATAATTTTGATCCACTGGCCGATCAAACAGTAAGTGTTACCAATGCAGATGACGATAGTGTGGGAGTGAATATCAGTGCTATTAGTGATAATACTTCAGAAACTGGAGGAACGGCAACATTTACGGTTTCTCTGGACAGCCAGCCCACAGCCGATGTAACCATCTCATTGAGCAGTAGTAATACAGCAGAAGGAACGGTGCCGGCAAACGTTGTATTGACCTCTGCCAATTGGCAAACAGGGGAGACCGTTACGGTTACCGGTGTAGATGACGGAGCCGTTGTAGATGGCCCTATTACCTATACCATTATTACTGGGGATGTTACTTCTGCAGACCCAAATTACAATGCCCTGGGAGCTGATGATGTGGATGACGTTACTGTCATAAATAACGATAATGATGCTGCAAGTCTCACTATAAATAATATTACGGTAAATGAGGATGTTGGAACAGCTATATTAGAAGTAACTTTAACCGGTAATGTTGCTAATAGTTTTACAGTAGATTATGCAACACAAGATGATTCTGCAACTTCAGTTATTCCAGATGATTATCTAGCAACAAGCAACACTCTAACTTTTTCGGGCACTAATTTAGAAGTACGAACTATTGAGATAATTATAAATGATGATTTTTTAGTAGAATCAAGTGAAACTTTTTTTGTAGATCTAAGTAATGTACAAAGTATTGGAAATGTTGTAATAGTTGCTGGAGGTCGCGGAGTAATTAATATTACAGATAATGATTCGGCAAATGTCACTATAAACGATGTTTCAGTTAATGAGGATTTTAATATTTCTGGAGGTATAATAAGATTTATATTGACCTTATCAACTCCTTCAAACGTAGGTAGCTTTAATGTGAATTATACCACATCAGATGGTACAGCCCTAGTTGGTCAAGATTATACCTCGGTTTCGAGTTCTGCTTCATTTACTGGATTTGACGGTGAGACAGTAGAAATTGTTATTCCTATCATAGATGATGAAGAAGTGGAACCGAGTGAAGAATTTACAGTCACTTTAACAAGCACGGATAATCCTTTGGTAAGTATAGGAGACCCAACGGGAATAGGAACTATCTTGGATGACGAGGTGTGTCCTGCAGGTAATCTAGCACCTGAGCTAGATCCTTTGATAGAGACCGTATTTTGCGATGCCGTGGAACAGGACCTGGATGCCTATACCAATAGTACGGTTCCTGCGGGCTCGGTACTGACCTGGACCACCAACAACCTAGACCTTTTGGATACGGATTCGCATTTACCTGATTCTGTGGTGCCTTCGGATTTCCCAGGGACGTATTATGGTTTCTTCTATGATGCGGCGAACAACTGTGCCAGTCCGGCTCTAGAGGTCACCTTAGAATTCAATTCTAGTCCAACCATAACTTCTACCACGCCTGCTGAGATATGCGGCGAAGGTTCTGCTACCTTGGGGGCGACGTTTTCTGAAGGTTCCATCAGTTGGTTCACCACCCCTTCAGGAGGTGTAAGTGTGGCCACGGGAGAAAGTTTTACCACTCCACTGTTAACGGCTACGACCACCTATTATGTAGAGGCAACCGCCAACGGCTGTACCTCGGCAAGGGAAGCTGTTGTGGCTACTATTAATGAAACCCCATCGGCAGGTACCGCCACGGATATGGGCGCTTGTAGTGTTGCTGCGGGCGGACCTACCACCTTGGATCTGGATGATACCCTTACTGGTGCAGATGCCGGGGTTTGGAGTGTTACTACAGTTCCAGCAGGTAGCAGCATTGAGATAGGGACCGATAATATTGTTGATTTTGAGGGTCTGGCCAATGGTGATTATGTTTTCACCTATACCACTACGGGGGCGCAAGCGCCCTGTACCGATGAATCGGTAAGTGTTACCATATCCGTCATTTCCTGTACAGTAGATTCAGATAATGACGGGTTGTTAGACGGACAAGAGACTACGTTGGGCACCGATCCCAATAATCCGGATACAGATGGGGATGGTATAAATGACGGGGTGGAAGTTGGTGACGATCTCAACAACCCCTTGGATGAAGATGGTGATGGCATTATAGATGCGCTAGATTCTGATATCCTGGATTCCGACAATGATGGAGTGGTAGACCAAGAGGATCCTGCCAATGATGATGCCTGTATCCCAAATATTTCTGCGGCCTGTACCATAGATCTACAAGTTGCCAAAACAGTGGATAATGCCACCCCTACCGCAGGGCGACAGATCACGTTTACGGTTACACTGACCAACCTGAGCCAAATTACGGTGGCAAATGTGGTCATTAATGATCTTGTTGGAGAACAGATTAACGGTTTTCAATACGTATCTAATATAGCTTCCAATGGAAGCTATGATGAAGTAACGGGCAGATGGAGCCTTATGTCCATAGCGCCACAAGAAGAGGCTACGTTATTGATTACCGTAACGGTGCCTCGTGAAGGGAGCTATCAGAACATAGCCGCTTTGGTGAGCTCTTCCCCTTCTGATGGAAATAGCACGAATAATACAAGCACGGTTTCAGTAACGGTCGCCCCGCGATCCAGCGATGAACCTGGTTTTGTTTTCAATCAATTTTCCCCCAATGGAGACGGGGTCAACGATGTCTTGATCATTAACAATATTCAGGAGACCCAATATCAAAACAACACCCTCGAAATCTATGACCGTTACGGCAATCAGGTTTATTCGGTCAGCGGTTATGACAATACCTGGACCGGTGAGGGCAAGAACGGGCAATTGCCAAAAGGCACCTATTTTTATGTACTGGATCTGGGAGACGGTTCGGAAGTAAGAAAAGGATGGATCCAAATTATTAGATAATTAGAAACATGGTTTACAGCACACGCAACATGGGAAAAAGCAATAGGTTATATTTTTGCATCCTTCTACTTTTTGCCACGATATCGGTTTTTGGCCAAAAAGAGCCACAATACACCCAATATATGTACAATATTGGAAGTTTTAACCCGGCATATTCGGCCAGTGTGGACAATGCCGAGATTGCAGGACTCTACAGGGCACAGTGGATAGATATTGAAGGGGCACCACGGACCATGAGGTTTGGGGTAAACATTCCAATGTCCAACGAGAAGAACGGACTTGGTTTTAATGTGGTCAATGATCAATTGGGGCCTTCCTCCCAAACCTTTGTGGATATTGCCTATGCCTATCAGGTACAGGTATCCGATGATGCCAAGCTGTCCTTTGGGATAGACGCAGGGGGATCGTTTTTAAATGTTGATTTCTCAAAAGGTGATTTTGAAAACCCGAATGAACCCTTATTGAATGGGTCCACCATCAACAATTTTTATCCAACCATTGGGGCTGGAGCCTTTTTATATGCAGACAATTGGTATACGGGACTATCCATACCCAACTTTTTGACCAGTGGCATTTATAATGAAGAGGTAGCGACCATTGTGGATGATAAAATGCAGTTCAACTTTATTGGGGGCTATGTTTTTGAACTTTCTAATAATGTAAAGCTCAAACCGGCTTTTTTGCTTAACTATGTAAATGGGCTGCCGTTGAACATCAATGTTTCTTCCAACTTTTTAATCAGCGATGTCTTTACGGTAGGGGCCTCATATAGAGTGGACAATGCGGTTAGCGGTCTGGCAGGATTCCAAGTATCCAGTGGAACTTTTGTAGGGTATTCCTATGATTACAACACCAATGGGCTAGGGCAGTACAATAGTGGTTCCCATGAAATCATCCTAAAATTTTATTTAGGCAAAGGGGATGGTACTAAGCGGGATAAAGATAAAAATGCCAAAGGCAAACCAAAACAAATAGATACCCCAAGATTCTTTTAAAAGTAGCTTACCATGAAATTAAGGACACTAATATTATTTTTATTACTGGGTGCAATTTCCTCGGCACAGGTCAAAACATCAAAGGGGGATATTTTATTCTTTGAATATGATTTTAAGGCCGCTATTAAACAGTATCAATTGGAGATGCGCAAATCCAAACTATCAAATCAGCAATTCCTGAACTTGGCCGATTCTTATTTTAAGACCGACGAGTACGCAAAATCAGCAGAAATATATTTGGATGTATTTAAGAGAGACACCACCATGTCCAACGCATATTTTAATAAGATGCTCCAAGCGCTTTCCAAAACAAAGGGCAGGGAAAGTGTTGCTACATTTTTGGAGACCAGGAAAAGGGAATTTCCTGTAGAAATTCTGGAAAATTATGATTTTAACAACGAGCTTTTAAAAGCACAATCTGAAAGTGATATAGAAGTATTAAACCTTCGAACCAATAGTGCACAGGCAGATTTTTCTCCTTCATTTTATGAAGATCGCCTATTGTTTACCAGTGCGAGAAATGAAAATATAAAAGAAAAATATGCACCTTCAGGGGAGTCGTATATGGATATTATGATTGGAAGGATAGAAAAGGATGGTGATGTTTTGGTTGCACAATCATTTGATAATATTCCGGAGACCATTTACCATGAGGCCACTCCTTATTATTCCAAGGAACTAAAAAGTACCTTTTATATCCTTTCCAATGCAGATGGAGATGAATTGTCATTTGACAAAAACGGAAGAAATGCCCTATCTATGGGAATGGTAGATCAAAATGGAAATTTTAAATTTTTATTGAGGGATTTGAGTACCTCCTTTTATTACCCGTTTTTTGAATACGCTACCGGTAGACTGTTTTTTGCGGCGAATTTTCCTGAAGGATACGGAGGAACAGATATTTATTATGTGTATACCAATGACGGACAGATTATGTCCTCCCCAATAAACTTGGGACCTAGGATCAATACCGCAGGAAATGAAATAGCACCTTATATTTATGAAAACAGCCTGTATTTTTCTTCCGATATTTTTTATGGATTAGGGGGGATGGATGTTTATAAAGCTAATATGAAGTCTAATAATAATTTCAGTATTCCAGTTAATCTGGGAATTGGCATTAATACTTCTTCCGATGATTTTGGTTTAATTATTAGGGAAAACGGATCTAATGGTCTAATGGGGTACTTTGCGTCCAATAGAGCCGGTGGAAAAGGAAACGATGATATATATTCCTTCCATGCAAAACAATCACTTGGACTAAAAACTTTTGCTGTAAAAGGTAAGGTAATAAACCTTGCAACGAATCAAGGAATTCAAAAGGCAAAAATACGTTTACTGGATAAGGATGGAGTAGTCATAAAAGAGCTGTATGCCAATGAAGAAGGCGATTATTCAGTTGAGATTCCATTTCAAAATGTGATAACGATAGAAGCATCCAAGGATAGGCATTCAACATATCTGGAAACATATCAAGATGAGAAATTGGAAAGCTTGCAAAAAAATGATTTTAACCCTGGTGTTTTGGCCTTGGAGGATGTGGTAGAAGAAAAGGAGAATCAGACGGTTTTAAAACTGAGAAAGTTTTATTTTGGGAAAGGAAGAAGTACCATTACTCCTGAAATAGCTATGGAACTAGATAAGGTAGTAGTTGCTTTGACCAAGTTCCCGAAGCTTCAACTCAGAATTGAAACACATACCGACAGTAGGGGAAGTAATAGTTATAATTTAAAGTTATCCCAAGAACGTTCTGAAGCCATCAAAAGGTATTTGCTCCAAAACGGAGTGAGCGCCGATAATATATTGTTCACTGTAGGATTTGGTGAAGAGAAAATCACAAATAACTGCACCAACGGAGTTTTTTGTTTGGATATGTTGCACCAACAGAATGAAAGGACGTTACTAGTTGTCTTGAATTACAAGACTATCTTTTAGGAATATTTATTTCGCGAGATTGCAGGATTCACAATCCTTAACCTTCCCGTAATAGGTCTCGCGGTACTTGTGAAGGGTGCGTACTGGGATGCCCAATATGACTTTTTTAATATAGGTCACCTTGGTGTAAAAGTTACCCATTTTAGGGGTGTACCTTCTTTCGTTTCTTGTCTTTCTTATAACGCTAATCAATCTCATACTATCGCACTTTAGGTTGTAAAGGTCTTAAATTGAAGGGACAATAGCAAGTTTTAGCTGTTAAGTCTTTGGTAGGGCGTAGGTTTTGGGTTGTATTTTTATATTAAAAGAAGATCATCCAACAGTAATAAATGGCAAAAAAACTGAGGAAAAGAATACCCAAATAGGTCATTATTCTCAAGCCTTTACCAGGTTGTGCCGATGCCGGTAAATCCGTGCTCATTACATTTTTTAGGTTCATATATCCAATGATGGGAGCCAGGACAAAAGAGACAAAGGTTGCCAAGGCCACCAATTGCCCCATATTGCCACTAAAAACGGTAATGACCAAAAAGTTCACTATAGCCAAGAGAATAATTGCCACTGAAAATTGTAGTTTATTGGTTTTTGTTTTTGGGGATAGTAGGCCAATGATATCCAAGCTGACCCGTGCCAGCGCATCATGTGCCGTCATACAGGTGCTGAACATGGTGGCAAAGGCTGCAGTAGCAATAAAGGCATAGGTCCACTCCCCAATATGGGTGGTGAACATTTGTATTAATTGATCAGAAAAAGCAACAGCATTGCCACTGATTACCGTATTGGTGCCGTACAAGGTCATCCAGCCGATGACCATAAAGAAAATGGCCAGTAGGCCCGTCAGAAGATATCCCACATTAAATTCCTGTAGGGCTTCTGGTAGTGATAATTTGGTATTGGTGATCTTAAATTTTTCTATGGTCCAAAGACTGATCCAGCTAGAAGCTTCAACGGCCGTTGGCATCCATCCCACCAGACCAATCAAGAATAATATGCCTACCTCGTTAAAGATGGGCAAAGGCACAAAATTGTCTGCAGTGGCTACATTGCCTTTAAATATCACTAAGGCCGTGGTTACAATAAGGGCTATAAAAAGAATGGAAACCACCAATTTTAAGGACGTCTCCAGGAACTTGTACTTTCCAATGATCAGCAGTGCACTTATAAAAGCGAATAGTCCAAGGGCGACCATACTTACCGAAGCATCATTAATTTTAAAGAGATTGATGAAGAGGCCCGAGGTAACCACATAGAGGGTAGCCAAAATGGTAAAGGTAGAAATGAGTGTGATAAAAGCGTAGAACCACAGGTAGCCCTTTCCTCTGTTGAGATAGCCTTCAATTAATGTTCTGTTGGTCACATTGGTATAGCGCACTCCAAATTCAAAGAAAGGATATTTAAGCACATTGGCCAGGATAATGGGGATGATCATGATCCAGCCATATTGGGCACCAGCTTTGGTAGATAATACTAGATGTGAAGTACCTATGGCCATACTGGCAAAAAGGAGACCTGGGCCTAGGTTTTTAAGGAGGATCTTTAATTTGGACATTATTGGTTGGGTTGGCTAATGCCCCTAATGTACTATTTTTTAAAGATTTTGAATAAAAAAAATTATGGTAAGAATTGACTATTTGATCTCTATTTTTTTGCCGTAAAATTTTGGCTGGGTGTTAAAAGTAAGGTCGATGAAGACTTTTACCCTGGCAAAATATTCTCTGAGCCGCACCTTTAGCCCATCGCTTCCAGTAATATCCTGGGCATTAAAACCGATGGCATGCAGTCCTTTTCTTTCGGCCAGAAATATAGCCCTTTCATTGTGGAATTTTTGGGAAATTACGGTAACACTATCCAATCCAAAAACATACTTGGCCCTTACCATGGAATCCAGGGTTCTAAACCCCGCATAGTCCAAGAAGATCTTGTTCTCTGGTATTCCGGCCTTGATCAGATCTTTTTTTATGGTGTATGGCTCGTTATAATACAGGGTGGCATTATCCCCGCTTACCAAGATGTATTCAATTTTTCCTGCGTCATAGAGCCTAACGGTGGCAGATATACGATTGTGGTAATAGGGATTTGGTTTGCCAGAGGTAAGTCGCTTAGACGTGCCCAGAATCAAACCTACCTTGTTTTTGGGAATCCTGTTTAGGGTGTGAAATGTTTTTCCTGACGTAAAGAGTTGTATTGAAAAAGTACTGATGAACAACACCAAAATAATGGTGGTTGCTAAAAGTAGAAAAACACGGACAATTTTTTTCTTCATTCTTGATCAATTCCAAATTAAAGGTAAGGAAAGCAATTTGATCTTTCTCGATAGAAACAGTAGTTGGTTGAAAATAACTAAATATTAAATTTCCTGCTAGCTGGTATCTAAGAAAAGGGCATTAAAAAACCCTGGCCAATGGGTCAGGGTTTTCTTATAAAATGGTAATTATTGAATATTCCTATTGTGCATTAACTCCAATATTTCCTTGGGCTATGACCACTTCTAGGTTATCCGCATTCTGATGTATTTTAAGATGCCCGTTAAAACTGATCAATTGCTCATAGGTAATAGGGGTTCCATTGTCCAATTTGGAAACAACGGTAATGCTTTCTTCACAATCACATTCAATAGGCTCAAGGGTTAGTGCTACAGCACCACCTTCTTCAAGACTATTGGTATAAATATAGGCTGGGTGAATATCTTTTGATGAATTGCTGATCTGCAAGATAACTTCAGTTCTTCCGTCTTCATATTTTACAAATGAAACGTTCCCAGAAATATTTGAATTGGAAACTGGACTCAATGCAAATACATTTTTGGCCAGGATAACTTCGGTGGCATCGTCTTTCCCACATCCAGATATTAGTAAAGAAAAAATAGCGATTAGTAAAAAGTATTGTTTTTTCATGGTCGAGCGTTTTATATTTTATAGATGTTCTCAGATCAAAAATAATTTATAATAGCATACGTATTACATCCACTACCCTCAACGGTTCAAATAATCGTTGTACTACCATCTTCAATGCCCCTTTAATCATATGAGTTAAAAAATGGGGCAAATTTTCTATTTCTTAGAGAATTACAATGTCGCATATGAGTCATTAATAGCTTGCGATAGAGTTAATAGCTATAGATTTTAGTGTTAGGCGTATTTGAATAATCCACAACCGTTTGTCGAAAATATTCTGCCAATTTAAAATTTTAACTTATATTTAAGTTTTTAAGAAAATTTTCGTTGTTTAAATATTTTGTTCCCTTTTTTATGTGCTGTGGAATAGCCTTTTCCCAATCTGTGAATTTTGACCAATTGGGCAAAGAAAAATTCTTGAGGTACAATGGGGGTGTAGCCGCAAATGCGGTCTATTATGATGGTGCTGCCAATAGGCAAGCATTGACGTATTACCTGACAGGTAATTTAAATTTTAATATTGCTGGTTTGTACAATGTGCCATTTTCATTTACCTATTCTAATCAGGAATTCGATTTTCCAAATCCCTTTAAATTCAATAGGTTTAGCTTCAATCCTTCCTATAAATGGGCAGCTGCCCATCTTGGAGATGTGAGCATGACCTTTTCTCCCTATACTTTAAGTGGACATCAATTTACAGGAGCAGGGGTAGATCTTACTCCGGAAGGTCCTTTTCAGATTAGTGTCATGTACGGACGGTTTCTCAGAGCCACAGAATATAATCCGGAAGCACCACAAGGTTTAACGGCATATCAACGTATGGGTTACGGATTAAAAACGGCCTATGAGTTTGAGAAAGTAAAATTAGGACTCATTTTCTTTAAAGCGAAAGACGAAGAAACTTCCCTGGAGAATCCGATACCCGTGGAATTGGGATTAGCACCAAAAGAGAATGCGGTGGTATCCTTTGAGTCCGAATTCAAGGTTTTTGAAAAGGCTCAAATCCGGATAGAATACGCCATTTCAGGAGTAACGGAAGATAGTAGATTAAACGAAGAAAGGACCGAAAAAGGGCTATTGTCCTTTGCCCTAAACGAAAATATAAGCACCAATTATTACAATGCGTTAAACGCCTCCTTCAATTATCCCGCAGGTAATGGATCTTTAGGAGTGGGATATGAGCGCATAGATCCGGATTATAAAACATTTGGCGCCTATTTTTTTAATAATGATCTAGAAAATATAACCGTAAATGCCAACCAGACCATATTTAATGGAAAGGTTAATCTGAGTCTAAGTGCGGGGGTGCAACAAGATAATTTGGACAATGCCAAATCCTCGGACCAACAGCGGATCGTGACCGCCATTAATGTAAATTATATAGCATCAGATCGCTTGGGTCTAAACGGGTCATATTCGAACTTTCAGTCGTACACCAACATCCGTGACCAATTTGATTATATCAATCAAGTGGGTCAGTTTGATAATGTAGATACGCTCAACTACCGGCAAATTTCCCAAAATGCCAATTTGGGTATCAATTACATCCTAAAGCAGACGGATACAAAACAACATACCACCAACTTAAATTTGGTCTATCAGAATAGTAACAACCAACAAGAAGGGGAGACCATTGAAGGAGGACTTTCTACTTTCTATAATGGTACGGCGGCCTATACTCTGGGCTATCCCCAGGAGGCTCTTAGTATTTCCTTGGCGGCAAATACCTCCTATAATACCATAGGGGATGAAGATAATCTTACGGTTGGACCAACGCTGGCTGTTGGGAAACAGTTTTTTGACAAGAAATTACGCACAAACCTCTCCAGTTCCTATAACACTTCTTTTAATAATGGAGAGCAACAGGGCAGTGTTTATAATTTTAGATTGGGTAGTAATTATGTTTGGCTGCAAAAACATAATTTGAGTCTTAATATACTTACACTTTTTAGAAACACTACCACGGCAAATACCACCGATGTCACTATCACTTTTGGGTATAGCTATGCCTTCGATAATTTTAGGCTCAATCTTGATCTTCGTGGCCGCAATGCCAGTGCCAATGAGAATACCATCAGTTTTAGATATAGAAATGTAGTCTACAGCGGAACTATTTCCAATATCAACAATCAGCTGTCCACCGTTTTTGGAAGTAGTCAGTTTACTTCTATTCCATTGTTCAAAAAAGAAGAACTGGTGATGCTCTTGACTATCGTTAAAAAACAAGAGAAGGAAGAAGCCTACAATGAAAATGCGCTTATTTTTTTGAAAGCCTTATATGAATACGGAGATTTTCAAGCGGTTTATAACGAAGCGCTTTTCAGTGCCATTCAAAAAATAAAACGTGACATGCGCAAAATCGATGTGGTTTTAGAGCAACTATTTGTAGATCAGAAATTAAAGGTAGATGAACATCCGTTGCACCAAAAAGAAATTACTACTTCAGTAGACAGGGAATTAGCAAAAGGGTATAAAGAGCTTTTAATATTACAGCAGGATAGATTGGAAAAACTGGTAGGGCACCGTTGGATGGAAAAGCAATTTTCAGAGTTTGCTGGGATCCAGTTTATAGAAGAACCCACAGCATATCTAAAGGAATTCAAGGAAGGCGTGTTGTCCAAGGCCTACAAGGATTTTGATACCAATGAAGATATTGTCCGATTGGAAGAACTATTGGAAAATGAAATCATAGACTTTTATTATAAAAAGTCGCTCAATACGGTAAATCCAGAGACTTTTGAATTGAAATACATTAACAAAAATTAGCGAATGAAGAGACTATTACACTGTCTTATAGGATTATGTTCATTCATCTTTAGGAAGGTTTTTCAACTTTCCTGGGGAAGGAAAAACTTCTTCCGTGTTTTCGTTTTATGGGCTTTATTGGTTCTTGGAAATTACACTTTAGTATCGGCCCAATCTTTTCCCGTACAGGTAATACCGCAGGCAATTCCCCCTGCACCAATTTATTTTAGCAGTTATTCAGATGCCAGTACTAGTAGTAGCCCGTTACGGGTCCAGGTTGTGCTAAATGACTTCACCATAACCAATAGGGAAGTTAGGCTAAAAGCTTATTTTCAAGGTAATGGGATTTCTTTTCAGAGTAATGATATTGTAGTTGGGGCGCCAACACTCTTTTTGGAAGGCGGGATCCCCCTGACCCTTACCAATATGGAATTGGCGCCTTATTTTAGGTTTGAAAATATTACAGGTATCTCACCCAACGTCTATGGGCGGGCCATACCGGAAGGGGCTTATCAGTTTTGTTTTGAAATAATAGATGTGCTTTCGGGCAACCGCTTGTCACAAAAAAGCTGTGCTACCACCGTTATCTTTCAGAACGAACCCCCATTTTTGGTATTGCCTTATAACAAGACCAACATAGAAGAACGCAATCCCCAGAATATAGTGTTCCAATGGACGCCAAGGCAGCTCAATGTGAGCAATGTGGAGTATGAACTCAGTATTGTGGAGATCTGGGACACCTATGTGGATCCCCAAGCGGCCTTTCTGAGTTCGCCCCCTATTTTTCGCACAACTACCTCGGCCACCACCTATGTATATGGTCCGTCCGATCCGCTATTTCTATCCAATAAAAATTATGCCTGGCGGGTACAGGCCAAGGCGAGGCAAGGAACGGAAGAAATAGGACTCTTTAAAAATCAGGGATATAGTGAAATCTATTCTTTTAGCTATGCGGGAGTCTGTAGTTTACCGAGTGCTATAAACCATGAGGTTAAAGGCAGTACCAATGCCAATATTTTTTGGGACGATTTTTCTACGGATGTTCCAGAGTATACAGTGCGCTATCGCAAAAAAGGAAACGACAATGAGTGGTTTTTTAATAAGACCACTTCCAACACCACTACGCTGTGGGACTTAAAGGCTGGGACGGTTTACGAATACCAGGTACAGAAAAAATGTGTGGTCACTCAAAGCGATTGGAGTATAGTAAAGCAGTTTACCACGTTTATTGCCGATGATGAAGCCAGTGTGTATGAGTGCGGCATTACGCCCGACTTTAGTTTAAGCAATACAGAACCCTTGCCCAGCATCACGGTGGGGGAGCAGTTTACCGCGGGAGATTTTCCCATTAAAATATTGGAGGTAAGTGGCAGCAATGGCAGGTTTACCGGAAAGGGCTATGTGACCATCCCTTATTTGAACAGTATTAGGGTAGGGGTAGAATTCACCAATGTGCTGATCAATACCGATAAACAAATGGCCGAAGGAACGGTCATCACCATGTACGACCCAACTCTGGGGAATATTGTTGATGTGGATGCGGCTATTGAGACGGTTACTAATGCCTACGATGCTGTGGCAGATCTGGGGGATACGGTTGAAAATATTTTAGAGGATGTTTTCAATAGAAAAAGTGAAGCAAATGAATCTACTGATGAAGAAGATTCGACTGAAGAATCAAATGATGCACAGAGTTCAAATGCAGACAATGAGTCTCAAAATGAAACAAATTCAGATTCAGGCGCGACTCAATCTCCTGGAGAAAGCACCTCAAATTCAAATTCCGGAACAAATGAAAATTCAGATCAAGCAGGAGATTCTTCTAATAATGCTGGAAATTCAAGTGTTTCTGTAGAAAACGAGGATGCCCTAATTTTCTACAATGGTAATAAATACAAGCATGGGGATGTGATAGAAATAAATTATAAACGTGATTTAGAAAGGCAGCAATTTGAATTATTGAACGTTTCGAAAGAGGCAAAAGTAGTATGGAGTACCCATGCTAATATGGATGATGTAGTTGCTTCGAGTTCCGCAGGCGATGGATTGAAAACTAATCTGGATTTAAAAGAAAGGGAGTATTTAGCATTGGAATCAGAATATTGGTCAAGAGGAAATAGCAATCCAGATGAGACTTCTAAAAAAATAAGGATTGGAATAAAAGTTTTAAGAAAGGAATTCGATTTAGTGGAACTTTATGCCAAGCACAAGGAGAATCGTATTGCAAAATCTGGTCAAAAGCTCTATTTGTTGGATGATACGGGATTAACTGAATCCTCTAAATATAAAGAAGTCGCATATGGAATTAAGATAAGTCCAGATTTAAATAAAAATGAGATAAATGATTTGAATCTTGAATGGTATTATGGTCCAGAAGATCATCTTCCAAAAGACAAGGCTAGATTAAATATTTTTAGAAATATTAGATTAAATGAATCTGAAGTCACAACCACGGTGAGAGCGGGTTATCCCACTGCTATCGATAAAAGTATAGACGTGGTTTGGTTTGATAGTGATTTTCAAAAAAATGCATTTAAAATTGGTAGTAGTTCAAATAAATTTTTGAAAGATGCATTGGAATTGACAAATCAATCAGAGAGGCTTTCTAAGTACTTGGAAAAAATACCGTTTATTGAAAAAATTAATAAAGATGATTTGTCCTCCAAAATAGGTTTCTACTTTGATATAATGCCTTGGCAACAGCAGACTGAAAATTTTGAAGATGAGGGTAGTAGATTATATTATGAAAGGAAAATTACAACAGGTGGTTTAGATTTAGGCATCAATGGTAAGGTCCAGTGGACTGTATGGGGTTTGCCATATGATAAATTGCCTTTGCCTGATTATATTATAGATGTCGCAAAAGAGGTCTTGATTATGGAGGTTTACGTTATAGCCAAAGCCCAAATAGGAGGAGAGTTAAAAGCGGAGCTTGTAGAACGAAAAATGATAGAGCAAGAAAAATGGGAGGAAGAATCAAAAAGGATTGACCCCGCTTTGATAAAACTAAATGTAGAATTGGGTGCTGGGGCTGAAATAAGTTTATTAAAGAGCAACGACTACTTCTCAATTTCAGGAGAAGCAAAGGGTATTGCAAAAGCTGAATTAATGAGCTTGGGTTGGCAAAAAGGAAAAGAATTTGATGTTTATATTCTAAGACAAGGAGTTTGGATGGACATTTCGGCAAATGCATATGTGAAATTACTAGGAAAAAAATTAGAGGCTACGCCATTTTACAAGAAAGTGCAGATAATAGATAAACCAAATTGATAGTGAAACTTTTTATATACACCTTATTATTATTCTTTAGTATTGGAGCTGTAGTTTCAGAATTTATTCATGATTATAAAAGTTTTAAATTAATAAAATATAGCTGTAAATCCGACAAGTATTTTATTAAGGAAAAATTTTACTTCACTCATAAATTACCAGGAGATAATTCAGAAGGATCTCAAGGAGAATGGGTGTATTACGGAAATATTAAATCTTCAGGTAAGGATGGAAGTATTAGAGGATGGATAAAAGCGATGGAAAGTAAATGGCATTTTGATGAAAAACTTCAGCAGTATTATTTTAATATTTGGTATTGTCCAGATCTTAATATTATACTAGATATTATAGAAGGTGATATAAGTGATTCTAATAACTCCTCTTTTCAAGGTTGGATGATACAGTCTTGGTTTAGAGCCATAATGTTCATTATGGCAGTGCCATTAACCATAATAGTTTATAAAATTAAAAAGTCAAAAAAAAATGAAATTTAAATTTAACATACTTCTAATTTTTGGGATTAATTTTTTAATGGCTCAACAAACCAATATCGGTTATGTGGTTGAATATAATCTACCCATTAATGTGGAATATACAGTGTACTCACCGCCACTTAGGATCAATAAAGTGGAAACAATGGAAGAAATAGACTATTCAAAGATAGAAGGTTTATTACAGTCCTATCTTTCTGCTTCAAATATGGAATGGGTACGAAATGAATACCTATTGGATAGCGTTCTTATTGGGAGGGATCAAGAACATTTTGATGCTGTCAAGAAGGCAACATCGGAGGATTATATACAAATTGAAGCCACATACAAATTCGGTCTTGAGGATAAGAAAATGGCTTATGTGAAATATTCTTTCATTTTTGAAAAACTACCATTCCCATTTATTGCCGTTCTATCAATGGAGTACGTAAATGAACGTTGGTATTTAAGTAATATTTTAAACCAAGGAGCAGTCTATGAGTTGTTGGGGAAATTTAAAGTGCCATTTCTAAAAGATTTCTTTACTGGTAAGTCTAGTACTGAAACTTGGGACTCTATTATTCAAAATTCTAAAAACAGGAATAATTTACCAGAAATCACGATGTTATTTAATAATCTAGAAAAATTAAAAATTTCTAACAATAATTTATATAAAGAGGTGAGAGATGAAAGATTGATTTCTCAGGATGTAAATTTTAGAAATGCCAAGTTAAATTCTAAACAGGAAAAAAAATCTTTCAAATTATCTCATCCATTTATATATGATAACATAAGGTTTCAAAAGTATAAATCTAATGAGGCTGATTTAGTCAGAAATGAAGAAACAGAAGAGAAATATTCAAACAGCCCTGAACTTACTTTATTATCAAATATACCTATTCAGCTTTTAAATAAAGTAATAGTTTTCAAGGAAAATAAAGAATATCATGTTATTAAATACGTCAAGAATAATGCAAAAGAAGTAGATGTTGTTTCACTGAACAATGGAATATATTCTATAAAAAATGGGGAAGAAATAGAAAATATCAATGAGCTCGTTTTAATCTGTAAACCTGATTTTTTAGAAAATATCTTACAGGATGATATTCAAGAAATGAGTGACTTTATAAAAGGTAGTGATGGCGGAATTAATATTGACTTGGTGCTAGCTTATATAAATGAAAATAGATCATCATTGAATAGTTTTTTAGATGAGTAAAAATGAATAAACATTGGGGTGTTTCATCCCGCTAGCGCGAGCGTCACGCTCGTGCCTGTAACAGTAAGAAATGAAATGATTAAAAAATAAGATGAGCAGAAAATACCAACCATAACCAACAATTATGATTAAAAACTACCTATACATTTTACTACTATTGTGGACTTGCCTCTTGTGGGCCTCTCCAAACAATTTCTCTACAAATGAAGAGGTTCCAACTTATAGGAGTAATGATGTTTGGGTAGCTACTAGTACATCTATTGGGTTGTCGATCCCTGGTGACTCTACAAAGACCAAGTCGGTAATGCAGCAGCAATTGGTCAAGTTGCAGCAATCTGCTCTTTACAACACTTCTATTTTTGGAATTAAAAACAATCTCACTGCTCCCAAATTAATAGAAGAAACAAAAACCTATAGATCCTTCCCCAACCTAGATCAGAAGCTAAAAGAAAACAACAATTTTAAGGTTCCTTTTATCAACCGAGCTCCGGAATTCAATCAGGCATATTTAAAAGCCCATTATGCGAGTAATCCAAAAGTGGATACTTTGGTGAGTCAGGCTAAAAGGGCATTTGAAGCGGTTAAAAAACTTGGGAATTTTGTAGATATCATTACAGGGAAAGAGCTCCTCCAATTACCGGTTGGCCTCAGTAAAAAAGATTCTACCTCTGGGAATACCGTGCAACTTGCTATTTCCCAAGTAAAATTCACACCTCAGTATGCTGAATTTAAAGCCTGGGCAAAATTAACCATTCCAGAAAAGGCCAAAGATTCCACACCGGAACGCAATCTTTATTTTGGTGCCGAAGGGATCAAACTCTCCCACGATGGTGCCCTTCTTGGCGATATGAAACTGGTACTCTTGGGCAATCAGGCCATTCCCATGAATGGGGACAATTGGTTGCTAACCTTAAAAGGGGGGATAGATTTAAAAACTGGTGCCTTAGGTGACCAGTCGTACGTAGAATTTGATTGTTCTGGATTAAAATCTATTGGCTTAGAAGGTGATCTCCGCATTTCCCGAAATGTATTGCTACCCATTACCAGCGGAGGCAATTATGTGTGTGGGGATAGTAGGGACAATCAATACCTAAAGGATACAGAGAATGTAGTTAACAACAAATGTTATGTAGGGGCTTCCTTTAGTATTCAGGCCAATGGTTGGAATGATATTCTACTAGATGTAACCCTTCCCAAATTTGAAGTGGTAGGCCTAAAAGGTTGGGGCTTCAATGTAAAACGGGCAGTATTGGATCTCAGTGATAGCAAGAATGCCTCAGGCATAAAATTTCCAAAGGAATACAGCGCCATATATAGTAATGCAGACAGAAAGTTATGGCGTGGGTTCTATGCCAAGGAAGTCAGTGTAATGCTGCCCAAGGGCATCGAAAAAAACAATGCTCCGGAAGGTCGTGTAGAATTTGGCGCCAAAGATCTGATTTTGGATGGCCAAGGAGTGTCAGGAACTTTTTTTGGTGAAAATGTGTTGAATGTTGGGGAAGGCGCAGCGGGAAAATGGGCCTTTACCGTGGAAGATGTTAGCATTACCCTAGCGATGAATTCCCTCACTGGCGGTTCCATGGGTGGCGATATTTCTGTTCCTATTTTAAAGGAACCTATGGAGTACAAGGGATATATAGATGTTAATGGCTACGGACTGGAAGTAGGGAGAAAAAGTGATTATAAAGCCCCGGTGTTCTTAGGGGAAATACTGTTGGAGCGAAACTCCAAAGTGGGTATTGATGTGAAAGAAGGGAATGTTTACCCCTATACCAATCTTACCGGCCAACTATCGGTCATAGGAAAAATAGGACTCAAAGACGGGGAGGAACCTCCTTCCAAGGAAGAACTGGAAAAAGATAGTAAAGCGTTTACCTTTCCAGGGATAAAATTCGAGGAACTAAAACTGGAAACGGAACCAGGAAAAAAGCCCATCAGTACGAAATCTTTTGGTTTTACAGGGGAAATGAAACTGATGGGCTTTCCCGCCTCGGTTTCGGATCTGGAACTTATCACTCCTGCTGACCAATTGGGTCTTTCATTTGACCTCACTCTTAATTTGGATGGGGAAGGATCCCATGCTACAACGAGCATGGCCATTTTAGGCCAGTTGGACAAAGGGGCGGCTATTCAGCATTGGAAATTTGAACGGGTTAAGGTTGATGGAATTAAAATCGACTATGAAAAAAGTGGGGTTGCCCTCAAAGGAGAATTGGAAATCATGGAAGACCATAGCTGGTATGGAGATGGTTTCAGGGGTGATATTACGGCAACCATTAAGGAGCTTGATTTTAAGGCTAGAGGGAAGGCTATTTTTGGTAAAAAGGAGTTTAGATATTGGAATGTGGATATCTGGACAGATAACAATAGTGCCTCCTCCAACAGTAAATTATTGATCAATGCTTTTGTGGGAGGGGTATCCTACAAAATGAAAAAAATAAGGGGCAATGGAGATGGTTTTTCTCCATCCTCAGCAGTATACAGGCCCAATGAAGCTTATGGCCTAGGACTTAGGGCGGGAGTAAAAATAGGTGCACCCAATCCGGATACCTTTAACGGAAAGGCCTATTTGGAAATGGAATTCAATACCCACGGAGGACTTAATAGGATTGGCTTTACTGGGGAAGGGGCCATGATGGCCAGTGAATCATCTGAGGGAACAGAGGAGCTTGGAGAACTTTCCAAGATGGAAGAAAAGATCAATGAGTTTGCGGAAAAGAATCCAAAATTAGTGGAGCAGCTCGCCAAGCATGGGAACTACTTGGAACTTTCCAAAGAAGCTATTCCTGTAAGGGATGTGGCCTCTTCGGGTAAAATCGGAGTGTATATAGGAATAGAGAAAGATTTTGTCAATCGCACTTTCGATGGGGATTTTGAGCTCTATATGGATACCGAGGGAATCCGAGGGGGTGGCGATAACAACTTAGCTGGTTGGGCAAAAATCCATACTGGTCCCAACGATTGGTACTTGCACATAGGATCGCCACAACGAAGGCTGTCGTTAATTTTTGCCTTGGGAACTGAAGAATTGGAAGTAGGAGGGTACTTTATGACAGGGACAGAGCTTCCGTCTCAGTTAGATCCACATCCACAGGTAGTAAAAATTTTAGGTAGCGATATGTTAAATAACAATCGTCAAGAAAACCAATTGGCTGCAGGAAAGGGCTTTGCCTTTGGCTTAAATTTCGCTTACCGAAAGAATTATGAATTTGCCATTTTTTATGCTGCATTGGAAGCAGGTGCCGGTTTTGATGTCATGCATGCCTATTATCCAAATGCCAAATGTGTGGGTCGTCCCGGTCCAGTTGGTAATGACGGATGGTATTCCATGGGGCAGGTTTATGCCTATCTGTACGGGGAGTTTGGAGTAAAAGTGAACCTGGTATTTGTCAAAGGAAAATTTCAAATCGCAGAAGCTGGGGTGGCCGCTATGTTACGTGGGCAGTTTCCAAACCCTGTGTATGTGCAGGGCTATGTAGGGATGTACTATAATATTTTGGGAGGACTGGTCAAGGGGCGTATGCGCCTTAAAGTGGAGATGGGGGAAGAGTGTGAGCTCGAGAATGTTAACAATGCCGTGGGGGTACCCATGATATCGGATATAACACCGAGGGATAAGAGTGATGACATATCTGTCTTTGCTGCCCCCCAAGCTATATTTAATTATGCTGCCAACAATGATTTTACGGTGGACCTGGAGGAGGGTAGAAGAACCTTTAAACTGCAGTTGCAAAACTTTAAGGTCACTTCGGAAGGAAAGGAACTGAAGGGAAGCTTGGAATGGAGTGACACCAATGATGCGGTTACCTTCAAACCTTCGGAAACCCTGCCCTCGGAAAAAGAGGTGAAAGTTGTGGTGGAAGTCAGTTTTGATGAAAAAATAGGAGGCTCCTACCAGACCATGGTGGATAACGGCAAACCGGTCATTGAAAAACTAGAAGCTATTTTTAAAACAGATAAGGCCCCAGACTATATTCCTTTGGAAAATATTGCCTACATGTATCCTCTACTGGACCAAAAAAGCTTTTATCCGGAAGAATACGGGAAGGGGTATGTGAAGATGAAGACCGCCCAACATTATTTGTTTGATAGCGGCTATGAAATGCGTGCCGAATTTGTATCCAATTCAACCGGTCAGGGTGTTCGGACCAATTTGTCCTATGATAGGGGGAAAGCCACAGTTTTCTATGATATCCCTGATATGGTTATGAATGCGCCTTATGGTCTTAATTTAATGGCATTCCCACCAGGAGCTGAAATACAAACAGAGATTGTTACCGTAGAAACCGATCTGCTGGTTGATGATGAAGGCGGGGACACCAATTGGTTTGATTTAGCCTCTAATACACAGGAAAAAGAAACGATAAACACTTCGGGAAGTGCGGTGGTTTCCAATAAAAAGGCGGCAAATATCACTATTTCCAGTGGAGCTCCTAAATCCATTTTGGAATATGCTTTTAAAACGAGTCAACATCCTACGTTTAAAGATAAAATTCGCGATTTGAATGTCATAGATAACCTGACGAATTTTATTTATGCCGATGTTCATTCCCTCTCCATTAAAGTGTCAGATTATGAATATCTGGAAAAGATGGAAATAATGGGAGGCAGGTATACCGAGTCCAAGCCTTTGATTTATGCTCAGGCCATGTTAGACGATTCCTATTACAAAAATAAAATCTACCCCTTGTTGTACGAGAATTATCCGTTGGATGGGGATATCAGGGTAAATAGAGAGGAAGCATTGTTGGGAGTTCCCCCAATTCGCTCCTTTTATATTGGTCAGGAATATCTAAATAATTTGGATAATAATCCCAATTCTGCATGGGTGAAAAACAGGATCCCATTTGTCTATAATCTGCCGTATCAGTATAAATCAGATATGATTTATCTAAGGAATAGGATAGTAAACAGATATACCAGCACTGGAGGGGATCAAGCCAAATATGATGCCTACAAATATTTAATACAAAGCTCCTTTCCAGCCTTGCCTTTGGGAACTTTTAAGGCGCAATTAATTTATAGGACTCCTGGGGATTTGTACCAAAAAGGGTATGAAATAAAGTATAAGAATGACTAAAAGTAGTGGGAGATATTCCAACAATAAAAATAAGAAAGTGAAATACATAATTGTCATATTGTTTTTAACGCTAAATGTCATAAGGGCCCAAGAAGCTCCAGCCGTTCAGGTAATTGCAAGATCCTTACCGGAAAGGGTATTATTAAGGTGGGCTGTGGATGAACCGAGTGCTTGGAAAAAGGCAAATGAATTTGGATTTTTAATAGAACGGCATACCATTTCCCGCAATGGAATTGCCGTAATACCAATTGAAAAGGAACTATTAGTTCCAGTTCCCTTAAAACCAGAACCCTTAGAAGCTTGGGAAGCATTGGCAACGCAGGAACAAAATGCCACCATCTTAGCTCAGGCTTTATATGGGGACAGTTTTGAAACCTCTGTTCCGGGAAGTGCCATGGGCAGTATCTATGCTGTAAACGATGAGTTGGAGCAGCGCTTTACCTTTGCCCTTTTGGCGGCTGAACAAAACTATGAGGCGGCCAAGTTGGCTGGATGGGCCTTTGAAGATGCATCAGTGAAGGCCGGTGAAAAGTATTTGTACTCTATATCAGTGGCCATTCCTGAGGAGATGACTCTTACTATAGAAAAAGGTAGTGTTTATGCAGGTCCAGAATTATATGAAGAATTACCAAAACCAATTGGCTTAACATCAAGTTTTGGAGATGGTTTAGTAACGCTGGATTGGAATTTTGATCTCCTAAAAGGTATATATACCAGTTACTTTGTTGAGCGTTCCAAAAACGCTACTAGCTTCGAGCAGTTGAACGGGGTTCCTATTTTTAGTGCGCAGGAATCTAATAACACCAAAGAAATATCCTTATCCTACACGGATTCCATTCCCAATAAAATGAATTATTACTATCGCATTAAGGGAAAAAATGCTTTTGGAGAAACAGGACCTAGTTCGGAAGTGGTTTCTGGCATGGCAGAACAAAAGTTGGAGTTTACCCCCAGAATTTATAAAAAGGAAATTCCCACTGACGATGAAGTAGTCCTTTTTTGGGATTTTGATCCCAAGGGAAATGATCTTATTTCAGGTTTTGAGGTAAGGCAGTCCACCAGCAATAAAGGCCCTTTTGAAACAGTAAAAAGCGCTATAAAAGCTCTAGATAGGGAAACAAGGATATTGGGGCTAAAACGTGTCAATTATTTCACGGTGGTTGCCATGGGTAAAAACGGAGTGGAAAGGGAATCTTTCCCAACCCTTGTACAGCCGATAGATTCGACCCCACCAGCCCCACCAATAGGCTTAAAAGGGGTGATGGATACCACGGGAATCATTAAGTTGGAGTGGACTAAAAATCTTGAAGAAGATCTTAGAGGCTATCGGATTTTCAGATCAAACAACCAAGAGCTCGAATTTAGTGAGGTCACACAAACGGTGCTAAAAGGAGAAAGCTATACGGATACGCTTCAGGTGCAGAATTTGAATCGGGAAGTATACTATAAAATCACAGCCGAAGACCAGCGATATAATCGTTCAAAATTCTCTAAGGTATTGATGGTGGCAAAACCAGATATTACGCCACCATCTCCGCCAGTATTTAAGAATTATCTGGTGACGGAGGCAGGGATTCAGCTCAACTGGATTCCTAGTAGTAGTGAAGATGTTGTGGCCCATGCCCTCTACCGAAAAAGGGGAGATGATAAGGATGCCTTATGGGAGCAACTAATGGAAACCAAAAAAATAACCGATTCCACCTATCTAGATACGTCTGTAGAACAGCGGGGAGTTTATAATTATACCATGGTTGCAAAAGATGGGGGAAGCTTGGAGAGTACTCCCATAGAATCCTTATCGGTAGTCTGGCAAGGTAAAAGTTTGGATAGGGAGGATCTTAAATTTTCTGGGATGGTAGACCGAGAACTCAGATTCATCAACCTTTCGTGGAGAGTCAAGGACCATGAAGTCCTGGAGTATAGATTGTA
This sequence comes from Sediminicola sp. YIK13, assembly GCF_001430825.1. Classification (GTDB taxonomy): domain Bacteria; phylum Bacteroidota; class Bacteroidia; order Flavobacteriales; family Flavobacteriaceae; genus Sediminicola. The sequence continues at coordinate 3,378,674 of NZ_CP010535.1, forward strand.
CCGGGGCGAAGGGGAAGATGGATTGAAATTGTACAAAACCCTGGAAGGTACTACCAAAGGTTATAATGATGTGGATTTAGAAATTAATACCAATTATACCTATGGGCTGCAGTCGGTTTTGAGCAGGGGGCGGACATCAATGATCCAAAAGGTTAATTTAAAATATTAGGGTATGAGGAATCGTTTATTAATTATTATAGTCCTCTGTTTAAGTTTGTATAATGTCCAAGGGCAAATAACATATCATCTTTCAACGGAAAACACTTTAGATTTGACTGTTCGTCCATGCACGACCGTGCGAGGAGATGCGGCAATAGGTAGTGGTGCCGGATATCTGGAAATTTCTGATATTGTTGGACAGGTATTAAGTAGCGAAACTGGTATTTCTGAATTTAGCATAAGACCTTATGATTTTAAGGTTACCCCTGCCAGTTGTAGATATGTAGAAGGGCCGAATAGAGGAAAGACATTTTCTCTTAGTGGAGGTTATACGATAACAATTGACCCAACAATAGATTCATATTATGAAAGAGGAAATAATGGGGCTCTTTATTTTGAGGAAATAAATACTTCAGTTCTTTATGAGTTAAATTGTAATACAAACTCTATCAATGTATCAAATGCTATAGTTGATACGGATGTTGTGAAATGGGAATATAGATTTGAAGGAAATACTAAAGTTCTAGAAAATTCTCAAGGCAAAGCAAGCCTTCCGATTGATTTTGAAAATTTTGATATTGATTTGAATGCGAACAATAGTAAACTAATAGATTTTAGATATAAATTAAATGGAAATGTTTATTCACCATGGAGAACATATACAATAGTTGTTTGCTCCCCAAAACTTATTGAACCCAACGGAATAACAGAAGAAAATGAAACCTGTTTTGGAGCCAATGACGGGTCTGTGACCCTAACCTTTGACAGGAATGTAGATGTCGGTAGGGGATTTGAAATGCGTTATTTTGTTTATCAAGGAGATCCTAGCACGTTTTCAGGCTCTGTTAATCATTCTGTTCCACCACAAGCTTATAAAGAAATTCGATTTATTGAAGGACAAGGAGGAAGACTCGAGGATAATAATAACGGAACATTTAGTGGTCAAGTTACTGGATTAGAGGGTAGCTTTGCAGATACCAATGGGGTTACTTATGATTCTGCCGATTATTATATTGTATATCAAGAGGTAAGATATGATAAACCAAATGTTGGAGACGTGGAGGTCAAAAGCGGAGAAATAACCCCACAATTTACAATTAGTAGGCCAACCCAAATTGATATTTCCATCCCACCAGAAAATATAAACCAACCTAATTGTTCAGGAGAAACAGGTAGTGTAACCGTTATAGGCACTGGTGGGGGATTTGCGCCAAACACGGATGCTTCTTTGGAATATGGTATACAGGGAGTCCCTGATAGTTGGCAGAGCTCTCCAACTTTTTCTAATTTGTCTGGTGGGAAATATGTATTTCTAGCTAGAAGTCCAAATGGTTGTATAAGTGAACCTTCTATTGAGACAATTATTGATTCAATAAGCCCTTTAACATTTAGTAATCCAAATTCAGGAAGAGCTTCTTCCATTACAAGCCTTGATGGCTTTATTACAATTGAGTATGATGGTGGATCTCCCAACTATTCTTTCAAACTTGAAAAGCAAATTACAGAGACCTCTAATTTTGAAGAAGTTTCCACCACAACTATTATCAACAATACTCAAAATAAAAGAGTGGAGTTTAGTGATTTAGAGATAGGCACCTATCGCATTACTATTACCGATTTCAAGGGTTGTGAAATCACCTCCGAAAACATAGTAGTGACCTCAGATCCTGTACCTGATCTCGCTTCGGAACAAACCGACCAGATCAGTTGTTTTGGAGGTTCCGATGGACATGTAAGTGCGGAGGTATCCAATTTTACCTCCAATTACAGGTATCAATGGGTGATTAATGGAATTGCTTCTACTATCCAATCCGGATCATCTGGGACAATTGCATTGTCCTCCCTAAGTGAGACTGGGGACTATGTGCTAAGAGTGTCTGCTGGTAGGGTCTCAGATGCAGATTTTAATGATTCAGCCAACTATAGTACCGCTACCTTTTTGATAAATGAACCTGATCCCGTGGTTATTGATGGCATATTGGCAAATGATGTTAATTGCAATGGTAGTAATGATGGTTCCATTGTTTTAGGTCTTTCTGGCGGCGTCAGTTATGAATATACTTTTGAAATGGCCCCACTAGAGTCTGACTGGATACCTCTTAATGGCAATACCATCACGAATTTACCTCCTGGTTTTTATAGGGTAATCGTACGAAATGAAAACGGATGCGAGTCAGCCCCTTCAGCCTCTATTTTTATCGATGAACCAGACCAACTTTTGGTTTCGGAAATTGCGGCCCAAAGAATAAACGTTACCATCAACGGTGGCAATGATGGGGAAATCGAGATTGAAGTATCCGGTGGAACAGGACCCTATAGTTTTGCTTGGTCGGGACCCAATGGTTTTACCACGGAACAACAGAATTTAGTCGGACTCACAGCAGGGGAGTATCAGGTGGTGGTGACGGATGCTAATAATTGTTCAGTAAATCTTGGCCCAATACCCATTACCGAACCCGGACCCTTGGGAATCATTTCCTTAACGGCTTCTAACGTACTCTGTAAAAGGGATGCTACAGGAGGGATTGAGGCTGAGGTATCAGGAACACCTCCCTTTACATTTATTTGGACCAAGGATGGTGATCCTAATTTTGCCGCCCCAAACCAAGCTGCTATTAGCGCACTTACCGAAGGGATTTATACCTTGGAATTATCCGATGCTTCCGGTGATCCTGCGGTAAGCAGTTCGGTCATGGTAACTGAACCTTTGGAAGCACTTTTGAGTGAGATCATCCCAACAGATGCATCTTGTTTTAATGGAGGTGATGGCCAAATTACCATTAATGCCACAGGAGGAACGGCACCCTATCAATATGCGATCGATGATCGGTTCGGATATCAAGCAGGGAAAACCTTTTCTAATCTAACACCAAGAACATATATAGTTACTGTTCAGGATAGTAATGGGTGTTTATTTAATGCAAATGTGGTTGTGGGAGAACCCAATGCCATTACCATCGATACAGTTAACACCAGTATAACAGATGTAACCACCTCCGGGGGGTCGGATGGGGCCATTGATTTGGCTGTTATTGGTGGCACTGGAGCCTATTCTTATGGATGGTCAGGCCCAAATGTGAATGGTAGTACATCACAAAATTTAACAGGCCTTGCCGCAGGAGCATATCAAGTAACGGTTACTGATAGTAATGGATGTAACTTCTTGGAAGAATTTAATGTAGGCGAGCCAGGGCCGCTTGCCATTACCAATATTCAGGTAACGAATGTACGTTGTAAAGGCGAATCTTCGGGTAGAATTACTTCAACGGTAACCGGTAATGGTAACATCACTTTTGAATGGAGGAATGTAATGGCCAATAGCATTGTCAGCACAATGGGAAAGGATTTAGTAGGTGTCCCAGCCGGAATTTATACGCTTACCATTGCTGATGAAACAGCTAATCCGTCTGTAACAAGTAGACAAATTACGGTTCTAGAGCCCGAAGATCTATCAGTCGATATAATTCCTACTGAGGTATCCTGTTTTGGTGGCGGTGATGGAGTACTGCAAGTGAATGTCAGCGGAGGTACGCCACCTTTTACCTATGCCATAGATGGAATCAATTTTCAAAACAATAATCAGTTCAATAACCTATTGTCTGGTACCTATGAAGTAACAGTTCGAGACGGTAATAATTGTGAAGTATTTACAAGTGGTGGTATAACCCAACCACAAGAATTAGGAATTATTGTTGATCAGGAAAAAAACCTTACTTCCGCCAACACGGCTGATGGCGCAATTTCTATTACTGTGTTTGGAGGGGCCGCGCCCTACAGCTATCAATGGTCTTCCGATAGTGGCTTTACTTCAACAGATAAGGATATTAGTAATTTGGAAGGAGGGACCTATACCCTTGTAATAAGAGATGTTAATAATATTGTTGATGGCGATGGCTGTTATTTTACTCGTGATTTTAGGATTGCCGAGCCGGGGGAATTGATAGCTAGCTTGACCCAAACCGTATTCCTAGATTGTTATGGGGATGATTTTGCAGAGTTAACCGCCAATGTGGAAGGAGGTGTTGCACCATATACCTATCAATGGTATGCCATTCAAAATGGTTCGAACACCCTGTTATCTGAAGATTCAGGAATTATAGGGGATTTATCAGTAGGAGAATATTTTGTACGTGTTACAGATGCCAATTCGATATCCGTTGATACTGCTCCACTAGTTGTAGTTGCACCTAATTTGTTGGAGATTTATTTAGATGGTAAGGAAGATGTGCTTTGTTATGGTGAAGCGACGGGAAATATAACAATTTCAGTTGTTGGAGGAACTGGACCCTATCAATATTATTGGGACAACGGAGAAACCACAGAAGATTTGAGTGGACTGCTCGTCGGTGATTATGTTGTTGAGGTGGTAGATGCAAATGGATGTTTTACAGAAAGTAGTATTACCATAGAGGCGCCTTCGGATCCATTGCGCGTTGCAAGTGCCAATCTAGTGGATGTTACCGAATATCAGGCAAACGATGGGAGTATTCTTCTGGAAATTTCAGGAGGCTCAGGATCATATGGCATCAGATGGAACAGGCTTTCGGATAATGCATTCGTTGGGGAAACAAATCGTATAGAAAACCTTTCGGCGGATACATACGAAGTTTCGATTACCGATGGTAATGGCTGTACAATCAGTGAAAGTTATGTAGTCTCACAGCCTGATATTGTAGAGGAAACGATGGTGTCACCTACCTGTGCAGGGACTTCGGACGGAAGTATATCCGTTTTGGTAAATAAAGGGAACGGAGTGTTTACCTATTCTTGGAATACTGGAGATTCTACTAGGGATATTAACGGACTTCCTGCAGGCACATATACGGTTACTATTGGCGGCTTTGGCGAGGGACCAATAACCCGGACATATGTCTTGGAAGATCCTCTTCCTCTATTGGTTGACCTGGGTGAGGATAGGGTGTTGTGTAACGGACAACAGGTGGAATTGGATGCCACAGTGGCTGATCCTACGGCAACTTATTTGTGGTCTTCGGATCAAGGATATACCAATACGGAGTCTAAAGTAATATTGACTGAAAAAGGGAACTATACTTTGGTAGTAAAAAGTGAAAACGGCTGTACTGCCCAAGGTGCTGTTTTTATTGATGTAAGTTCTGATGAGATCAGTGCTGAATTTGCTAGTTCTAGTCAAGTATTCGTTGGGGAATCTTTGATTCTGGTAGATATCAGTTATCCTTTACCAGAAAGATTAGAGTGGATAGTTCCAGAAGAGGCAACAGTGGTTAAAAAGGATAATGATGAAGCCGAACTTATTTTTAATAGTCCTGGTGAATACGAAATAGGAATTGTTACCCACCGCGGACCATGCAGTGCCCAACAGACTAAAAAGGTGCTAGTACTTGCTAAGGATGCAACGGTGAATGAAGAAGAAATTGAATATAATAAGAAAGTTATAGAAAATATCGTGGTGTTTCCTAACCCAACAAGTGGACAATTTAATACACAGATCAATCTAACTGAACGGGGAAATGTGAGTATTAAGGTTTTCAGTTTTGCAAACAATGCCTTGATGGCCTCAGAAAAAGCAAGAGGGGAATCATCTTATAACATTTCCATGGATATTTCTGGCAAACCTGCCGGGGTTTACGCGATTGTACTGGAAACACCTTATGGTACCTCCCTAAGGAAGATTATCTTGAAGTAGGTAAAACAACAATAAATAAAAAACCCTGACCATTTTGGTCAGGGTTTTCCAATCTGAGTATAAGAATTCTTGAGTTATAGTTTCACATTAGAACCAATGTTCCCTTGAGCAATGACCACTTCCATATGGTTTGCATTTTGATGGATCTTTAGATGTCCATTAAAATTTACCAGCTCCTCATAAGAAATAGCAGTGCCATTGTCCAATTTAGAAACCATTGTAGTGCTAGCTTCACAATCACACTCAATAGCAGCAAGCGTAATGGCTGCTTCACCTCCTTGAACAGCATTGTTCAAATAGATTTTTGCCGGATGGATGTCCGTAGAGGAGTTGCTGATCTGCAATACAATTTCGGTTAGTCCCTTTTCTTTCTTGATAAAAGTAGCCGTACCACTAATGTTGGAATCAGATACTGCACTTAATTGGAAAACTCTACTGATAATAGAGGTTTCACTGTTGTCATCCTTGCTACAACCTGTAATAATTACCATTGTCAATGCGAAGAATAGATACGTATGTTTTTTCATTTTGTTTTAGTGTTTGTTCAATTATTGCGCAAATGAATGTTAAAAATGAATCCCTTCGGTTATTGCAGTTCCAAATACCAAAATAAACGTTGAAATGCATGTTATTGGGTTTAATTCCCTAAAAACTAGATAGGTAAGGCATGAAATGATGCATTGGTGAGTTGGTTTTATAGTGAGTATGGAGACAAAAAAACACCGATATTTGGTATATCAATTGTTGCTATTGTTCTAGGGGCGAGAATTACCTCACTTCGTTCGGTGAGTCCCGCCCGAACATCTTGATAGTGGAAAAGTCGGCATGGTATGCCGTGTTTTGGTTTCATGTGCCCTCGCACAAATACATTTGGCAAATGTTTGTCAGAAAGTGTTTTGAAGTATTTCAGGCGAGAATTACCTCACTTTGTTCGGTGAGTCCCGTTCGAACATGTTGAGAAGAAAAGACCGGTCCTTTCAGGACTGTTATTTTTGTTTTGCCCGCTTTCGCTCAAATAAATTTGGCTCAGCACTTAAAACAAAAAGACCAAAGCTTTCGCTTTGGTCTTTTCTTCATTTGTACTCGAGGCGGGACTTGAACCCGCACGGACTAATGTCCATTGGATTTTAAGTCCAACGTGTCTACCAATTCCACCACTCGAGCCTCTGCTTGCGCAGCGATCCTACCATTGGTAGAACGTGGATTTAAATGAGCGAAAAACGGTCCCGATAGCTATCGGGAGAACCCGCGACCAAAGTCGCTAGATTTTAGAGTCGTTACCGACACTAATTTTTCGATCTCAAAATGGAGCGAAAAACGGGATTCGAACCCGCGACCTCCACCTTGGCAAGGTGGCGCTCTACCAACTGAGCTATTTTCGCGAATGTTAAGAACGTTTGCCCATAGGGCCACATCTTTGTCTGATGCGGATGCAAATTTAATACAATTCTATAAAAGGCAAAGAAATTTGTTCAAAAAGAAATAAAAAAAATAAACCCCCACAACCCATGGCCCTCAGCCCTTTCTCCCTATAGCCATCAGGCCCTTAAGTACCAAGTTAATACGGCTGTTCCTCCACTGTCTAAGCGTTTTTCTTTTTGGTGAGCAAGCGCTGAATTTCGTTCAGTTTCATCAAGGCTTCCACAGGGGTAAGCGTATTAATGTCCAAATGAAGGATTTCTTCCTTAATTTGGGACAACAAAGGATCGTCCAAATTAAAAAAGCTCAGCTGCATTTCATTCTGTGCTGCCTTAAGATTATCCGTCAGCTCTTCATTGGAATGGGATTTCTCCAGCTTTTTCAGAATTTTATTGGCCTTATGGATCACCTGCTGCGGCATCCCCGCCATTTTGGCCACATGGATCCCAAAACTGTGTTCGCTGCCCCCAGGGGCAAGCTTGCGCAAGAACAGGACGTTGTCCTTGAGTTCCTTTACCGAGACATTGTAATTTTTTATCCTCGGAAAGGTGGCCGTCATCTCATTGATCTCATGGTAATGGGTGGCAAAGAGCGTTTTTGCCCGGGCAGGATGCTCGTGTAAATACTCAGATATCGCCCATGCTATAGAAATACCATCATACGTGCTGGTCCCCCTTCCTATTTCATCCAAAAGCACCAGGCTCCGCTCCGATAGGTTGTTCAATATGGAGGCGGTCTCGTTCATCTCCACCATAAACGTGGATTCCCCCATAGAAATGTTGTCACTGGCGCCCACTCTGGTGAAGATCTTGTCCACATACCCAATTTCGGCCGACTCTGCAGGGACAAAACTTCCCATCTGTGCCAAGAGGACAATCAGGGCTGTTTGCCGTAGAATGGCCGATTTACCACTCATGTTGGGCCCCGTGATCATAATAATCTGCTGTTCCTCCCGGTTCAAGGTCACATCATTGGCAATATAGGCCTCTCCCAAGGGCAACTGTTTTTCTATGACCGGGTGACGCCCATTTTTTATGAGCAGTTCCGTAGAGTCGTTCATGGTAGGGGCCACGTAATTATTGTCTTTTGCCAGTTGGGTGAACCCACAAAGGCAGTCTAGCTGGGCAATCAGTTGGGCGTTGTTCTGTACCGGGGAGATATACTCCTGCATCCAAACGATCAGTTGGGAGAACAGTTGTTGCTCCAAGTTTTGGATGCGCTCTTCGGCACCCAGAATTTTGGATTCATATTCCTTTAATTCCTCAGTAATGTACCGCTCTGCATTCACCAAGGTCTGTTTGCGGATCCATTCTTCCGGCACCTTGTCCTTATGCGTATTGCGGACCTCTATATAATACCCAAAAACATTGTTGGAGGCGATCTTCAGCGAGGTGATCCCTGTGCTTTTCGTTTCCCTTTCCAACATTTTGTTGAGGTAGTCCTTTCCGGAAAAAGCCAAGCCTCTAAGCTCGTCCAGCTCCTCCGAGTATCCTTTGGCTATAGTGCTGCCCTTGAGCATGTTCACAGGGGCTTCCTCACTTACCATTTCCTTGATCTTGCTCCTGAGCAACTCACAGGAATGTAGCTGGTCACCAATAAGTTTTACGGCTTCATTGGTGCTCTTGGTGGTCAGTTGTTTTACGGGTACAACGGCCTCCAGGGAATTCTTTAATTGTATGACTTCCTTGGGACTGATTTTACCCGTGGCCACCTTGGAGATCAAGCGCTCTAGATCACCCATCTGTTGAATGTTGTGCTGTAGTTTCTGCAGGGTGATGGGGTCCTCGTAGAGGTAAGTAATAACCTGGTGTCGTCTTCTTATCTTTTCAATATTCTTTAAGGGGAGCGCCAACCACCTTTTTAACAAGCGCCCGCCCATTGGGGAAATGGTCTTGTCTATAACATCCAATAAGGTGACCGCATTGAGATTGTTGGAATGGTAGAGCTCCAAATTTCGGATGGTAAACCTATCCATCCAGATATATTCTTCTTCAGCTATACGCTGTAATCTATTGATATGTTGTAATTGGCGATGCTGCGTTTCCGAAAGGTAGTGCAACACGGCCCCCGAGGCTACCACCCCATACGTTAAATGGTCCACCCCAAAACCTTTTAGGGTGCTGGTCTTAAAATGATTGGTCAGGGTTTCCAAGGCGTAGTCCTCTTGAAAGATCCAGTCTTCGGTAAAAAAGGTATGAAACTGCTTCCCGAAAACATCTAAAAATTCCTTTTTATTGGCCTTGGAGACCAATACCTCGTTTGGGGAAAAATTTTGCAGCAATTTATCGATCTGCTCCTCCGTTCCCTGGGAGGTGAGAAACTCCCCCGTAGATATATCCAAAAAGGAGACCCCTATGGTCTTTCGGCCAAAATGAACGGCACATAGGAAGTTATTGTCCTTGGCATTCAGGATGTCATCATTAAAAGCAACCCCTGGGGTTACCAATTCCGTGACTCCTCTTTTTACAATTGTCTTGGTCAGTTTTGGATCTTCCAATTGGTCACAGATCGCTACCCGTTGCCCGGCCTTTACCAATTTAGGCAAATACGTATTTAAGGAATGATGAGGGAACCCGGCCAATTCCGTCCGGTCCCCGCCATTATTTCTATGGGTGAGGATAATACCCAATATTTTGGAGGCCTTTACGGCATCTTCCCCAAAAGTTTCATAGAAATCGCCTACGCGGAACAACAATAGGGCATCAGGATATTTGGTCTTGATGGTATTGTACTGTTGCATTAAAGGGGTTACCTTTTTTGTTTTTTTTGAATTGGCCAAAGCGATTTTATTAACTTATTTTTGCAGAAATCTTATAGTAACGAAAGTACCATTTTCTTTAGGGTTGGCAAACCATTGTTGATATTTTGGGAATAACTTTTAGTCCATCTGGGCTTTGAGGTTCCTTGAATAACTAGAAAAGTGGATCATAAAAAGTATACATGCGAAAATTAGAGAATAGCGAGCTGAACAGATTGGATGTCAGCGAATTTAAAGAGGCGCAAAAGACCCCAATAATCATAGTGCTGGACAATATTAGGAGCCTTAACAATATAGGTTCGGTCTTTAGAACGGCCGATGCCTTTTTGGTAGAGAAAATTTATCTGTGCGGTATCACGGCAACCCCTCCCCATAAGGATATCCATAAAACCGCCTTGGGTGCCACCGATAGCGTAGTTTGGGAATATAGAAAGGATACCCTGGAGTTGATAGAGGAGTGTAAAGGTTTGGGCTATGAGACCATCGCCATAGAACAAGCTGAAAATGCCATTATGCTCAACGACTATAACCCTACAACAGATAAAAAACAAGTGTTGGTCTTTGGGAACGAAGTAAAAGGGGTGGCCCAAGACGTGGTCACAGCATGCGATAAGGTTATAGAAATTCCACAGTACGGAACCAAGCACTCCTTGAACATATCTGTAAGTGCGGGAGTGGTGGTCTGGGACCTCTGGTCAAAAATTGAACTGGCAGCCAAATCCGGTGTAAAATAAAAAGACCCAACGGTTACGTTGGGTCCAGATATAAAGATTGAGTTAGTTAGTTTTACTTTGAAAAGCACTGCAATTAAGCAAATCTGATTGATTTATACAATTATTAGGCGAAAATTTACATTCTAGGGTAGGGAGACGGTAAATCTTTGTATTTCATCCAAGATAAACTCGTAGTCGTTCTGGTTTTGTACAAAGTCGAGCTCACTCACATCAATGATCAAGCTTTTTCGTTCTGGGGAACTTTTGATAAAATCCAGATAGCCCCTATTGATCTTATCCAAATATTCGGCGGAAATGTTCTGTTCGTAATCGCGCCCTCTCTTTTTAATGTTGGCAAGCAATCGCTCCGAATTTTGGTACAGGTATATGAAAATATCGGGCTTTACCACTTCTTTGTGCATAAAGGAGAATACCTTCCTATATAAGGAGAACTCCTCTTTTTGAAGGGTCACGTTGGCAAAGATCAAAGATTTGTAGATATCGTAATCACTGACCATAAAATTCTTAAACAGATCAAATTGTGAGGTGTCGTCCGTAAATTGTTGGTACCTATCGGCCAGGAAAGACATCTCTAAAGGAAAGGCGTACCGGGATTGGTCCTCATAAAATTTGGGCAGAAAGGGGTTGTCCGCAAATCGTTCCAAAACCAATTTGGCATTAAAATCATCAGCGATCATATTGGCCAAGGTGGTCTTCCCAGCACCTATATTTCCTTCAATGGTGATGAAATGTAGTTTGGAAAAAAGTTCTTCTTTGCTTTTGTACAATTTAAATAAGGTTTTTTCCATGACACTTTTATCTGGACATTCTTGTAACAGATTTCTGGTGTCTTTGTTGATGATGGGGTGGTAAAATTGAGGGGCAATATCTGCCAAGGGCCGTAAAACAAACCGTCTATTTTGAAGATTTGGGTGTGGGACCACTAAATTCTCGGTTTTGATCACTTCCCGCTCATAGTACAATATGTCTATATCTATGGTCCTGGGTTGGTAACCTTCCGCATTTCCCCGTTTTCTTCCCAACGATGTTTCTACCTCCAAGATGGCCTCCAAGAGCTGTTCCGGTGACAGAAAAGTTTGAAGCGACAGGCATGCGTTTAGGAAGTCTTCCCCCTCAAAGCCCCATGAGGGGGTCTGGTAAACAGAAGAAAGCCCGGTGATGAAACCTGCTTTTTTTTGAATAGCGAACACAGCCTCCTGTAAGTTGTTCAACTTATTGCCTAGGTTGCTTCCTATAGATAGATATGTGGTCTTGGAATTATTCATAATTGGGAAAGCAAAATAAATAAAAGTAAGCGACTTAAATTACTATTATCCATAAAACAATTGAAATAAATATTTGTAACAAATCATATGAGTTTGCGACTATATAAGTAGCGCATTGTGAATACGGAACTATTACAATGACTATCTTTGAAACCGCAAATTTAATTTCGACTTTAATGAATTTTCTAAGAAACCTTTTAGCCTCAATTTTGGGAACATTGTTCGCAATTGGGATACTATTTGTAATGTTTGTAATTCTTGGCAGCCTTATAGGTGGGGCCGAGGATAGTGTGAGTGTAAAGAAAAATTCCATCTTGGAATTGCATATGGAAGATCCTGTGAGCGATTTTGTGGGCAACGCCGATGCAGATCCTTTTGGAGGGTTCTTTGATAAATCACAGGGATTGGATGAGATTTTACATGCCATAAAAGTCGCAAAGGATGATGACAATATTAAAGGTATCAGCATAAACAACAATTATATCCTAGCGGGAATGTCCCAAACACAGGCCATTCGCAATGCCCTTAAAGAGTTTAAGGAAGGCGGAAAATTTGTGTACGCCTATGGGGATTTTTACATGCAAAAGGATTACTATTTGTCCAGTGTGGCCGATGGGGTTTATTTGAATCCAGTTGGGGCCATGGACTTTAAAGGATTATCTTCGGAAGTATTGTTCTTTAAGGAGTTGCAGGAAAAGACAGGGATTAAGATGGAAGTGATCCGTCATGGGAAATACAAAAGTGCGGTAGAACCTTTCCTTGCCAATGAAATGAGTGATGCCAACAGAACGCAGATCAAAGAATTGATAGGTTCCCTGTGGACATCTATGGTAGAGGATATTGCCGAAGGAAGAAATATAAGTCCTGAAAATCTAAATGTAATTGCCGATACCTTGGGGGGAAGAACCCCGGAATATGCCAAGGCATCCGGTTTAATTGATGATATCCTTTTCTATGACCAGTATGAAGCTAAGTTGAGGGAAGTTGCTGAACTGGATGCCGATAAGGATGTAAACTATGTGGGTCTTAAGGATTACGTAAAATATGCCAAGAAGAAGAAGCTGAAGACCAGGGCCGATAAAATTGCCGTGATCTATGCCCAGGGCGAGATCATTTACGGCGAAGGGGGCCCGAATGTCATAGGGGCAGACATCATTAATGATGCCCTGATAAAAGCGAGGGAAGATAAGTCGGTCAAAGCTATTGTGCTCAGGGTAAATTCCCCGGGAGGTAGCGCCCTAACTTCGGATATTATCTGGAGGGAAGTGGAACTGACCAAAGAAATAAAGCCTGTAGTAGTTTCCATGGGTGATGTTGCCGCTTCTGGCGGATACTACATTGCTGTGGGTGCCGATAAGATTTTTGCAGAGCCTACCACCATTACCGGATCCATAGGCGTATTTGGGGTAGTTCCCAATATGACCGAATTGGCAGATAATATAGGCATCAATGCGGAACAGGTAGGGACCAATAAAAACTCTGTGGATTATTCGCTTTTTGAGCCCATGAGCGATTCTTTTAGAAATAGGGTTCAAGAAGGGGTAGAATCTACCTATAATACGTTCTTATCCAGGGTTGCCCAAGGAAGAAATATATCCGTAGCCAATGCCGATAGTTTGGCACAAGGTCGCGTTTGGAGTGGTGTGGATGCCAAAAGACTAGGTTTGGTCGATGAACTTGGTGGTTTGGAAGAGGCCATAGATGAAGCGGCCTCAATGGTGGGACTATCCTCTTACAGTATCAAGAATTTCCCAAAATATAAGTCGGGCTTCGAAAAGTTGATGGAAGATTTGGGTGGCAGTAGTGCCAAGGCCAAACAAGCATTTATCCAAGAAGAAGTGGGTACAGAGATCTACTCCATTTTACAACAGATGAAATCGGCCATGGATCAAAAAGGAGTTCAGGCCAGAATGCCCTTTGTGCTTAACATCAAGTAAGTATGACCTATAGGGACAAGAAATTTGCGCATACCATATACTTGTATTTGGGTGCGCTTTTTATCACCTCCTTGGTGGTCTCTAACCTCATTTTTCAAAAATTCTTTTACTGGACGCCTTTTGGTGAGGATGCCACAATTTTTGGCGCTCCGTTATTTGTGGTTTCCGTTGGTATCTTGCCCTATCCCTTAACATTCTTGATCACCGATCTTATTTCGGAGATCTACGGGGCCAAAAAAGCCAATCAGATCGTGACGGCAGGTATTTTTGCCTCCTTCTTTTCCATGGGGATTGTGTATTTGGCCAATGTGGCGCCCGCCGTGGATACGTCCCCCGTAAATGATTCAACCTTCAAACAGGTATTTGCCCTGTCCCCGGTGGCTGTACTGGCCTCTATGATCGCCTATTTGTTTGCCCAATATGTGGATATTGGTATTTACCATTTTTGGAAACGGTTGACCAAGGGAAAAATGCTTTGGCTGCGCAATAACTTTTCTACCTTTGCCTCTCAGTTTATTGATACTTTTACAGTAGTGAGTCTACTGTGTATTTTTGAGGTCATTCCTTGGAGCATGTTTTACGGGCTGGTGGTGAGCGGATTCATTTTTAAGATTTTAATAGCATTTATAGACACTCCTTTTCTCTATTTTTTCGTATATATCTTTAGAAAACGATTTAATCTTCAAATGGGGCAAGAAATAGATTTGGAAGTATAATAAATTTCAATACTTTTTGTTACCATTGAAAGTAGAAAAAAAAATTACGGTTAATTTTGTTTCCCGTAGTCTTAAATGCACAACACGTACATATTTATGAAAAGAAAAATAGCAAAAATTACAGGATTGGTTTTAGTGGTTTTAATAGGGGTCCTAGTTGCAGCACCCTTTTTTCTGAAGGGAAAAATAACAAAACTGATCAAGCAAAAGGTAAACACAAGTATCAATGCAACATTTGATTTTGCGGATGCCGATCTCAGCCTTTTTAGCAGTTTCCCCAACGCTACGGTTACTTTGGAAGATATTTCCTTGGTAAACAAGGCGCCGTTTGAAGGGGATACGCTATTTGCTTCCAATGAGGTGCAATTGAAAATGTCCGTCATGGAATTGTTCAAGGATGCCACTGAGCCTATAGAATTGACCTACCTTAAGATAGATGGGGCCCAATTGAATATTAAATATGATATGGCAGAAAATGCCAATTATGATATTGCGGTGGATAAGGGGGCAGACACAAAAGAGACCGAAGATAATTTTTTGCTTACCCTTCAGAAATATGAAATATTGAACTCCAATGTGGTGTACCATGACCTGGCATCCAACATGCGTTTGGAAATTTCAGAAATGAACCATAGTGGTACTGGAGATCTTTCTTTGGAGAAATCAGAATTGGATACGCAGACCACGGCCTTGGTGTCTTTTGAAATGGATAGTACCAATTACCTGAACAAAAACCCTGTTCAGTTAAAGGCCCTGATCGGGGTAGATTTAAAAGAGTTCAAGTATACCTTCCTAAAAAATGAAGCCATGGTCAATCAATTGGCGTTGGTATTTGACGGTTATGTAAAAATGAACGAGGACAATCAGGAGGTGAACATCAGTTTTAAAACCCCTTCTTCGGATTTTAAAAACTTCTTGGCGGTCATTCCTGAAACCTATTCCAAAAACATTGAAAATGTAAAAACAACTGGGAATTTTACCGTGGAAGGAGCTTTTACGGGGATTGTGGATGATCTTCATATCCCTCAGTTCAAGATAGATATCAAATCTGATAATGCGTCTTTCAAATACCCAGACCTGCCAAAATCGGTGAACAATGTCCATATTGATACCGAAATTACCAATATCACCGGAATAACGGAAGATACCTTTGTGGATATCCGTAAGCTGAGCTTCATGATAGATCAGGATAAGTTTAATATGGTGGCTAATATTAAGGACCTGATGGGGAATACCAAGGTCAATGCCCATATTGATGGAAAAATGAACCTCGCCAATATCTCCAAGGCCTACCCAGTTCCTTCAGACTTAGATTTAAAAGGAATTCTTACTGCGGATATTTCCACGGCTTTTGATATGGCCACGGTGGAGAAAAAGCAATATGAAAATACCAAGACAAGTGGGAAATTGACCCTTCAGGGGTTTGAATATAAATCAGCTGAAATTCCCAATCCTGTAAAATTGGAGAATACGGCAGTAACTTTTAATCCTAAAACGGTTACCCTAAATGAATTGAAGGGGACTACCGGGAAAACAGATTTTGATGTTACCGGAACCATCAACAACCTCCTGGGCTTTATGTTCAATGACGAAAAGGTAGAGGGTAATTTCAACCTCACATCCAACACCTTTGCCCTCAACGATTTTATGGTGGCCGAGACAACAGGGGAAGGGACAGATGCAACATCTAAAACCCCGCCCGCTGCAGAGGAGAAAATTAAAATCCCTTCTTTTTTGGACTGTACCATTAATGCCACGGCGACCAATGTGCTTTATGATAACCTCACGCTGAAAAATGTTTCCGGGACCCTAAAGATCAAGGACGAAAAGGCGGAGCTCCTCAATATGACCTCTTCTATTTTTGATGGGAAATTGGCATTTAACGGAGAAGTGTCCACCAAGAACGACACCCCTACCTTTGCCATGAAGTTGGGGATGGAAAGTTTTAAAATTGGAGAAACGTTCAAGTCTTTGGAGCTATTCAAAGTCCTGGCGCCTATAGCCAACATTTTGCAGGGTACCCTTAATTCGGACATCGCGCTTTCAGGAAACCTAAAGGATGATTTCACCCCTAATCTGGTGAGCCTATCAGGGAATATCCTAGCCTCCTTGTTCACAGAAAAAATAGACGCCGATAAATCTAAACTCTTGTCCAGTTTGGATGGGGCATTAAGCTTTGTCGATTTTAATAAATTGGATTTAAAGGAATTGAAAACGGCACTTACTTTTGAGGACGGACTTGTAAAGGTGAAACCTTTTACCATCAAATATCAGGATATAGCGATCAATGTTGCTGGAAGCCATACGTTCGATCAAAAATTAAACTATACAGCCACTTTTGAAGTGCCAGCCAAATATCTGGGCAAGGACATCTCCAATCTGATCGCTAAAATAGACGACAAGTCGTTGGAGGGACTTACGATCCCCGTAAGTGCGAACATAGGCGGACTCTATTCCAGTCCGACAGTGAGTACCGACCTTACAAGTGGTGTAAAAAACCTAACAGCAAAGCTTGTTGAGATTGAAAAGCAAAAGCTGCTCAATCAAGGAAAAGATAAGGCGAAAAATTTGATCGGAGGTCTGTTGGGAGGCGATGCCAAAACCAAGGATTCTACTGCCCAGAGCACTACAGCTCAAGAGGGAGTGAAGGAAGTTTTGGGAGGGCTATTGGGCACAAAGCCTAAAACCCAGGATACCACAGCGGCAAATACCAATACCACGCCACCTAAGAAGGATGCCATAAAAGAGGCTGCCTCAGGGGTATTGGGCGGATTTTTGAACAAGAAAAAGAAGGATGCCGAAGTAAAAAAGGACAGCGTCAATTAATACTTAGAGAGATATAGTAGCCTTCGCTACCCCTAACATTAAAAACGGTATTGTCCTCAAAGATGAGGTATTGTCCTTTTATACCTTTGAGAATACCCTTGAAATGGGGTGTTTTTTCAAGATTGAGGCTTTTTACCTTTTCCGGGTATCGCAATACAGGAAATTCCATATGGCTTTCCTGGTTGTTTTCGATAAAATATGGGGCAGCCTCCTCCGGGATGTACTGCCTCAATTTATTTCTATATTCAACCAAATCCTCATCATCCACATTGTTGGTGAGCATTTTGCGCCAATTGGTTTTGTCGCCGATATGATCTTTAAGGGCAACCTCGGTGATTCCCGCCAAATAACGATTGGGAACTTCAACTATTTCAATGGCCTCATGGGCTCCCTGGTCTATCCATCTTGTAGGGACCTGTGATTTTCGGGTCACGCCCACCTTAATATTACTGGAATTGGCCAAGTATACAACATGGGGCTGAAGTTGTACCTTCTTTTCATACTCCAAATCCCTGTCCTCCTGATCTAAATGGGCCGTGCTCAATTCAGGTCTCATGATCCAATCTCCTGCTGAGGGGATTTCAAAAAAGCAATTGCGACAAAACCCCTGTCTGTAGATAGGCTTGTCCAAATTGCAATTTAGACACTGGTATTTAATGAATTCAATTTCCAATTCCTTGTCCAGCACTTGGTTGACATTTAAAAAGTCGTTTTCAAAAACCAGATAATATTGAATGGGGTTTCCTATTTCTGTTTGCATTTTTTTTAAGACTCCCTTGAACTGCATAAAAGCGTATTTATTTAATTAGAATTCAATTTGAAATGATAACTTTAAAAACTATTTTTAAGACATAAACCAAAAATCAAAGCCTATCATTTATAGGATAAAGATACCGAAAAATGCCAATACCGTTATTTAATTCCATCGCATCTTGGTTGCTAAAAAAGCGCGATCACCAGATAGAACTTTTCTTGAAATATCCAGGAGAAGTGCAGGAAGAGGTGTTGCGCCAATTATTGTCCATTGCCGAGGATACGGAACTGGGAAGAAAATACGGATTTAAGTCCATCCCCAATTATAAAACTTTTGCAGAACGGGTGCCCATAGTTTCCTATGAGGAATTTGAGCCCATGATAGAACGCGCCAGAAGGGGAGAGCAAAATATATTTTGGCCCACGGCAATCAAGTGGTTTGCAAAAAGTAGTGGAACCACCAATGCGAAAAGTAAATTTATTCCGGTAAGCAGTGAGGCCCTGGAAGACTGCCATTATAAATCGGGCAAGGACCTGTTGTGCCTTTATCTTAACAATAACGAAAATTCCCAGTTGTTTACAGGAAAGAGTCTTCGGCTTGGAGGAAGTAAGGAGCTGTATCAGGACAATGGCACCTTCTTTGGGGACCTATCTGCCATCCTGATAGACAATATGCCGTTTTGGGCAGAATTGAGCAGTACCCCAAGCAATAAGGTCTCCTTAATGAGCGAGTGGGAATCCAAAATGCAGGCCATCATTAAGGAAAGCGTACAGGAAAATGTCACCAGTTTGGCCGGTGTACCGTCTTGGATGTTGGTGCTCTTGAACAATGTGCTGGAGGAGACGGGCAAGGACCATCTGTTCCAGGTGTGGGAAAATTTGGAGGTCTATTTCCACGGTGGTGTCAACTTTGGACCTTATAAGGACCAATACAAATCGTTACTGCCAAGAAAAAACTTTAATTATTACGAGATTTATAATGCCTCCGAAGGCTTTTTTGCCATACAGGATAGAAACCATGCCGATGATCTATTGTTGATGTTGGACTATGGAATATTCTATGAGTTCATCCCCATGGATAATTACGGCACCCTGGAGCAAAGGGTGGTCCCCTTGTGGGAAGTAAGGCCCAAAGTAAATTATGCCATCCTTATCACGACCAATGCAGGGCTATGGCGCTACAAGATAGGGGATACGGTTCGCTTTACTTCTACAGATCCGTACCGTATAAAAGTAACGGGTAGGACCAAGCACCATATCAATGTTTTTGGGGAGGAATTGATCATAGAAAATGCGGAGGAGGCCCTAAAAAGTATCTGTAAAAAAACAGGTGCCGAAATCAAAGATTATACCGCTGCCCCAATCTTTATGAGCGATAAGGAAAAGGGAGGTCATGAGTGGATCATTGAATTCAGAACACCGCCCGAAGAGATCGAGTACTTCACGGAAATATTGGATAATGCCCTTAAATCCTTGAATTCAGATTACGAGGCAAAACGCTATCACAATATGACTTTGAATATGCCAAAAGTGCATATTGCGCGTCATAATCTTTTCTACGATTGGCTAAAATCCAAAGGTAAACTTGGAGGTCAACATAAAATACCACGGTTGTCCAATGAGAGGACTTATGTCGAAGAATTGCTACAAATGAACAAGTAAATAGTGTTTTTGGCGGAAATTGACGCAAATTGTCTTCAATAATTGTCCCCTATTAACCTTAAAGCTTTTTATTATGGCAGAACGACTAGTAGTATTATCAGACATGTGGGGTGCAAAAAAAGGACTCTGGATCACTTCTTATCTAGGATATTTACAGCAACATTTTGACATCGTATTTTATGATTGCCAGCAATTGGCCAACATTGATTTGGCGGTAGATACCAATAAAAATGTACATCAGGCCTTTGTAAATGGGGGTATAGATACCGCTGTTAAGCATCTATTGAAGAAAGAGACCGTACCTAGCCATTATTTGGCCTTCAGTACTGGAGGAACCATAGCATGGAAAGCAGCACTAGCTGGCTTGAAAATGAAATCGCTCTACACTGTTTCGGCAACACGGATCAGAAATGAATCTGAGAAGCCCGAGTGCAGGACGACTTTAATTTATGGAGGTAAAGATGAATTTAGACCTTCCGATGAATGGGCCAAAAACTTGGATTTGGAATTAGAGATCATTCCCAACTTTGGACATGATCTGTATTCGGATGAAAAAATTATACAAAAGGTATGTAAGGACCTATTGGGTAGGGCTATAAAAAAGCAGCTTCAGTCTTAAGAAGCTGCTTTTAGTTTTTTCAATGTCACAAAGGAAAGCTTTTCCTCGGCATAGGTTTTGGTCACCTTGAATTCACTTTCATCGCTGCTTGGTAATTCGAACATGGCATCGGTGAAAATGGCTTCACAAAGGGATCTCAATCCCCTGGCACCCAATTTGTATTCAATAGCTTTCTTTACGATGTAGTTCAATGCCTCATCCGTAATTTTAAAGCTAATGTTATCCATGGCAAACAATTTCTCATATTGTTTGATAATGGCATTCTTAGGTTCGGTAAGGATTGCTCTAAGTGTTTCCTCATCTAACGGATTCATATGTGTAAGAACCGGTAATCGTCCAATAATCTCAGGAATTAAACCAAATTCTTTTAAATCCCTAGGGATAATATATTGTAGGATATTGGTGTTGTCCAGGTTGTCCTCAGCTTTGGAGGCACTGTAACCAACAGCTTGCATATTCAAGCGTTTGGTGATGATACGTTCAATACCATCAAAGGCACCACCCGCGATAAACAGGATATTTTCCGTATTGACCTCAATAAATTTTTGATCTGGATGTTTACGTCCTCCCTTTGGTGGGACATTTACAACCGTACCTTCAAGAAGCTTCAACAAACCTTGTTGCACGCCTTCGCCAGACACATCCCTTGTTATGGAAGGATTATCGCTTTTGCGGGCTATCTTGTCTATCTCATCAATAAATACGATTCCACGCTCCGCTTTTTCCAAATTGTAATCGGCAGCCTGAAGCAACCTGGTAAGGATACTTTCAACATCTTCACCTACATAACCAGCTTCAGTCAATACGGTGGCATCAACAATTGCCAAGGGCACATTCAACATTTTAGCGATGGTTTTGGCCATCAATGTTTTCCCTGTTCCCGTTTGCCCGGCCATGATGATATTACTCTTTTGAATTTCTATATCGTCTTCCTTGCTCTTGGGCTGTAATAAACGTTTGTAGTGGTTGTATACTGCAACGGACATCACCTTTTTGGTGCGATCCTGTCCTATGATAAACGTGTCTAAAAACTCCTTGATATCCAAAGGCTTTCTAAGGGTCAACTCAGAAGAAAGATCGTTCTTGTCCGATTGTTTTGATTCTTCGGCAACTATTCCGTGCGCCTGCTCAATACATCTGTCACATATGTGTGCATCCAAACCAGCAATCAATAGATTGGTTTCCGGTTTCTTCCTTCCGCAAAAAGAGCATTCTAAATTTTCTTTTGCCATAATATTGGGGGTAACATAAAACACAATAACGCTTGTATCGTGCTTTTGGTTTAATTGGACGGACTTTTAATTCCGTACCTCATTCCTTTATCGGGATTATTTGTCGTCCCTTACTAATATTTCATCGATCATGCCATATTTCAAGGCCTCATTGGCTTTCATCCAATAGTCCCTGTCACTATCCTCGTTCACCTTTTCAAAAGTCTGTCCGGAATGCTTGGAAATGATCTGGTACAACTCATCTTTAAGCTTAAGAATTTCCCTAGCAGTAATCTCTATATCGCTTGCCTGTCCCTGTGCACCACCTAAAGGTTGGTGAATCATAACACGGGAATGTGTTAACCCACTGCGCTTACCTTTTTCGCCTGCGCACAATAATACAGCTCCCATGGAAGCGGCAATACCAGTACAGATAGTTGCCACATCTGGTTTTATAAATTGCATGGTGTCATAAATTCCTAGACCAGCATATACACTTCCTCCCGGAGAGTTGATGTAGATCTGAATGTCCTTGGAGGCATCCGCACTTTCCAAAAACAACAATTGTGCCTGTACAATATTGGCGACCTGGTCATTGATGCCGGTTCCTAAAAAAATGATCCTATCCATCATCAATCTGGAAAAAACATCCATTGCAATAGCATTTAGTTGTCTTTCCTCAATAATGTTGGGGGTCATTGCCGACGGATACATGGTACTCATGATTTTGTCATAGTACATGCTGCTGATCCCTTGGTCTTTTATAGCGTAGTTTTTGAACTCTTTTCCGTAATCCATGTGTTTTCTTCGATATTTTTTTTGAAACAAAAAAAGGTGCCGAAAAATAATTTCCGGCACCGTAAAGATACTTAAATTATTTTTGAAAACTACCCATAAACTTCTTTCACAAAGTTCTCGTAGGTCACTTCTTTAGTTTTCAAATTTGCTTTCTCCTTGTATAGTTTTAATAGTTTCTGGCTCATCAATTGTTCAGACAATCTGCGAACCTCGTCTTGGTTGGATAAAACCCTTGCAGCAATATTGTCCAATTCTTCCTCTTTAGGATCCATTTGTCCAAATTGTGCCATTTGAGTTTTGATAAAACCTTTGGCGAAATCTTTTAACTCGTCAAATTGTACTTGAATATCGTTTTCTTTAATGATCTTGCCCTCGATCAATTGATAACGCAAACCTTTTTCAGATTTTTCATATTCTGCCTTGGCCTCTTCTTCTGTCAACGGTTTTTCACCGGTAGACTGTATCCATTTTGTTAAGAAGTCTGCCGGAAGGTCAAATTTTGTATTTTCAATAAAATACTCGGTAACATCATTCAGTAATTTCTGATCTGCTTGTTGCTCAAATTGCTTTTCAGAATCTTCTTTTATTCTTGCTTCTAGCTCTTTCTTAGACGTAACCACATCTTTTCCGAAAAGCTTATCGAACAACTCTTGGTCCAATTTAGCTGGTTCCCTTTCGTTGATCTCTTCAACCGTAAAAGTAACCTCGATGTCTAAATTTTCTGCTTTATCTGCCTGTATTCCCAAGATATTGGCAAGAAGGTGATCTTCTTTGAATAAACCTTTGGTTTTTAAGGTGACTACATCTCCCGCTTTTTTGCCCAAAAGACTGTCGATTGCCTTTTTGTTTGAGATTTGATCTAGCTCAAGAGTTGATTTCTTGTCTATTCCTTCCTCTTCATTTTTGAAAACTCCAGTGATTTCATCTTTTTTGCCAGCCTCGGTTTTATTTACCAATTTCCCGTATTGTTTTTGAATACGTTCAACTTGCTCGTCAATCATTTTCTTGTCGGCAACAATTTGGTAATGGGTAATGGCTTTTTTGGATTTAAGATTTATCTCAAAGCTCGGAGCCAATCCCAATTCGAATTCAAAATCCAAATCTTCGGCATCCCAGTTAAAATTGTCCTGTTGTTTTGGAAGTGGGTTACCAAGAACATCCAATTTTTCTTCGGTAAGGTATTTGTTCAGGTTATCCTGAAGAAGTTTGTTGACTTCATCAACCAAAACGGCTTTCCCGTATTGTTTTTTTATCAAGCCCATTGGAACCTGGCCTTTTCTAAAACCTGGGATATTGGCTGACTTTCTATAGTCCTTTAATATATTTTCTACTTTGTCCTTGTAATCGTCCTTTGTAATGGCAACTTTTACAACAGCATTTAACTCGTCAATCTGCTCTTTTGTGATGTTCATCTCTGTATCGAATTTTACATAAATAAAATGGGATGCAAAAGTAGTACATTTTAATAAGTTCGCCAAGTTTTTAAATTACTGAATGTCAAACCGTAACTCAAATATTTTAATCGTCTTTTAGGAGAGAATATAATACGGATTGTAGAAAGGACAGTAAAAGACTAAAAAGCAGGGCCCACCATATATTGGTAACCTCAAAACCAGATATCAGATTATCGGCCAAAAGGATAATAATGGCATTGATGATCAATAGGAAAAGGCCTAGGGTCAGAATGGTGATAGGCAGGGTCAATATGACCAATATCGGTTTCACTATAAAGTTCAAGAGGCTCAGGACAATAGCGACGATTATGGCTGTGGTATAGGAATCTACCCCAATCCCCGGTAAAATTTTTGCCAATATAACAACTGCAAGGGCACTCAATAAAATTCTTAGAATTAGTTTCATCTCTTAATTTTTAAGGTTTGGTCTTGTTAGTTATGATAAATGTAAACAATAAATTGAAAAGCCAATGCCTACATCCAAGGTGTTTTGATTGCATTTTCTACAGCTGATCACAGGGCGTTTTTTAAATATAAACCGAATTTGGTGTTTGGCCCATCAGCCCTAATTTTTCATAAAGGCCATGGATTTTTCAAAAAATGCTTCTGGGTTTTCGGCATGAAGCCAATGTCCTGCCTTTGCTATTGTATCCAATTCGGCTAATGGAAAATGTCTTTTTATTTCTGGGAGATCCTGCATGGTCACATATTCTGACTTGTCGCCTCTTAGGAATAAGGTAGGGCCTTGAAAATTGGCGGTAGACCCAATATTTTCACCTACTTCCTCCATTTTTGTGCTCAATACGGGCAGGTTGAAACGGAAATTGAGCTTCTCCTTACTTTCCCAATAGAGGTTTTTAAGCAAGAATTGGCGTACCCCAAAATTGGTAATGTGCTTCGCCAATTGTTTGTCGGCCTCGGTTCTAGAACTGATAGTGCTAAGGTCTAAGGCATTTAGTCCGTTTAAAATTTCATCGTGATGGGGTGGGTAGTATTTGGGCGCAATATCGGCTACCAATAATTTGGAGACAGCATTGGGGTAGGTACAGGCCAACTGCATGGCTGTTTTTCCGCCCATGGAATGTCCGATCACGATCACATCCTTTAATTGATGATGTTCTATATAGTCATAGACGTCCTTGGCCAGCAGATCGTAATTGAATTCGCTCGAGTGAAAGCTTTTTCCGTGGTTTCTCTGGTCCAGTAAATGAACTTCAAATTCCTCTTCTGCATATTGGGTACCCAAGGTCTTCCAGTTGTCAGACATGCCCAAAAAGCCGTGAAGTATCAACAAAGGGGTTCCTTTTCCTAAAATATTCGAATATAACAACGGCATTACTTCAGTTTGTTTAAATACATGTTCACTACATTCTCCAAACCTAGATAAAGCGATTCACAAATAAGGGCATGCCCAATGGAGACTTCTAAAAGATGGGGGATGTTTTCTTTGAAATATTTTATATTGTCCAAGCTAAGGTCGTGACCCGCGTTGATACCAAGACCTAAGCTATTGGCCATTTTTGCAGCTTCTATAAAAGGAAGGATTGCGGCCCTGCAGCGTTCTGCATCCCCTTCCAAATAGGATTTCGCATAGCTTTCTGTGTACAGTTCTATCCTGTCCGTTCCAGTTTCTGCGGCACCTTTAACCATTTTGGTATTGGCATCTACGAAAATTGAGGTACGTATACCGTTCTGTTTAAAAGTGGAGATTACCTCTTTCAGAAAATCTTTGTGTTTGATGGTGTCCCAACCGGCATTGGAAGTAATGGCATCCACACTATCCGGAACCAAGGTAACTTGGGTTGGTTTTACTTCCAGCACCAGGTCCATGAATTTTTGCACAGGATTGCCCTCTATATTGAATTCGGTAGTGGCCACCTTTTTAAGGTCACGGGCGTCCTGATACCTTATGTGTCTTTCGTCTGGACGGGGATGTATGGTGATTCCTTCCGCTCCAAAAGCCTCTATATCCATAGCAACTTTGATAAGATCGGGAACATTTCCGCCCCTCGCATTTCTTAAAGTTGCTATTTTATTTACGTTTACACTGAGTTTTGTCATGTTCTAATGCTGAATAATTCCACGCAAAAATACAAATAAGGCATGCTTTTTGCCATTATTAATTAGTAATTTGCATTATATTTAATATTATGGAGATCCAATCCCGCATTATAAGAAATATCCCCGTATTTGAAATTGGGGATTCATTAAAGGAAGTTATCAAATTCTTTAAGGACACCACCTATTCCCATGTGGCAGTGGCCGATGAAGATAAATTTGTGGGGCTATTAAGTGAAAATGACCTGGAGACCTTCGAAGGAAATAAAAAGATAGAAGATTATAGATTCAACTTAGAGTCGTTTTTTGTAACCTTGGAAACTTCCTGGTTGGACGTTCTGGAGGTTTTTGCCCGAAATGAGGCCAATCTGATTCCAGTGATGGATATGGAAGAAAAAATGATAGGTTACTATAATCTAACAGATGTTGTTGCTTTGTTTATTGCCACTCCCTTTTTTACGGAACCTGGCGGCATACTCGTGATTGCTAAGGGAATCAAGGACTATTCTTTCAGTGAGATCGCACAGATTGTCGAAAGTAACAATTCCAAGTTGTTGGGAGGTTTTGTCTCCGATATGAAAAATGACGTGGTGCAGGTAACTATCAAAATTAGGGCTACAGAGATCAACGATATTATACAGACCTTTAGAAGGTACAACTACACTATACTTTTTGGCAATACGGACGATCAGTTTTTAGAGAACCTTAAACAACGTTCAAATTATTTGGATAAATATCTTAACGTTTAGTATTTATGAAGGTTGCCATATACGGTCAAACGTACCAAAATAATGCCCTTGATTATGTTGTTGCTTTTTTGGACGAACTTCAAAAGACCGAATCTGAGGCTTATTTTGAAGAAGAATTCTATAAACTTTTATTTTCATCGGGGAAGCTGACGTCACATAAGACCTTTAATATGGTAAGCGGTTTGGACGATTCTTTCGACATGTTCGTCAGTTTTGGAGGGGATGGAACCATTCTGCGTGCCATTACCTATGTCAGGGAATTGGATATCCCAGTAGTGGGAGTAAATACAGGAAGGTTGGGATTTTTATCGACCTTTAAAAAAGAGGATGTGCGTAAAGTGGTGCAGGAGTTCGTTTCCGGAGCCTATACCATTGTGGAGCGAAGTTTATTGGAGGTACATGCAGATGAGGCCATCCCAGAATTTGGCGACCTCAATTTTGCGCTTAACGAAATTACGGTAAGCCGCAAGGATACCACGTCTATGATTACCGTGGAGACCTATTTGAACAATGAGTATTTAACTTCCTATTGGGCAGACGGACTCATCGTTTCCACGCCAACGGGATCTACAGGATATTCCTTGAGTTGTGGTGGGCCTGTAATTGCCCCTACAGCAAAGTCTTTGGTGTTAACCCCAATTGCTCCGCACAACCTTAATGCCAGGCCCCTTGTGGTTTCTGATAATACCGAAGTACGACTGCGCGTATCTGGGCGCGAAGAATACCACCTGCTGTCTTTGGATTCACGTATCGCCACCCTAAAAAGCGGCAAAGAGATTTTGCTTAAAAAGGCGGGTTTTTCCATCAAGATGATCGAATATACTTCTGAGAGTTTTTTTAAAACACTTCGCAACAAATTGTTATGGGGGGAAGATCGCCGAAATTGACCCCGTTATCGAACAATAAACGAAGCTAAATATTGTTTATCAAAAAGGAGACTACAAGTATGGCCATTTCACTAGGCTAAAAAGCTGAAATGGTTATATTTGCAAACTTTTGGGATTTATGAGGACATTTTTTGTTGTTATTCTAGTAATGCTATTTGGTCAACTGAGCGCTCAAACCTACGAAGTGGGTATTTTTGCGGGAGGGGCCAATAACATTGGTGATGTTGGGAGAACCAACTACATTTTGCCTTCTGGTCCTGCGTTCGGAGGATTGTTCAAATGGAATAAGAGCAAGAGGTATGCATGGCGTGCAAGTGCCATATATGGAAAATTTACGGCAGATGATTTTAAATCGGATATGCCTTCAAGACAAAATAGGGGGTATGTGATGGATAATTCCCTTTTGGAAGTGTCCGCCGGATTGGAATTTAATTTTGTGGAATATAATTTACATCGGTTAGGGCCTGCATTTACGCCTTATCTGTACACTGGGCTTACCTATTTCAGATATGATTATGCCTATTTTGATGCTGGACAGTTGCAGGAGATTGAAGGTGGACAAAGAGATGGGTCTTTTGCCATTCCCATGACGGTCGGGGCTAAACTCAGAATTAGCCAATTTTTAATTCTGGGGGCAGAAATAGGAGGTAGATATACTTTTACGGATAATTTGGATGGCAGTAATCCAATGGGATCCAATTTTGAGCAGTTTAAATTTGGGAATGTTTTTAGTGATGATTGGTACGTTTTTTCAGGAATGACCCTGACCTATACCTTTGGTAGGAAACCGTGTCGTGATTGCTTTGAGTAAAATGGGATAATGAACACTATAGAAGATATCAACAATCAGAATTTGCCGGTGCATTTGGCCATTATCATGGACGGTAATGGGAGGTGGGCCAAAAAACAGGGGAAATTGCGTGTTTTTGGTCATGAGAATGGCGTGAAGACAGTAAGGGAGACTGTGGAAAATTGTGCGAAGATCGGTATTGGATATCTTACCCTATATACTTTTTCTACCGAAAACTGGAACAGGCCAAAGCTGGAAGTGGATACCTTGATGAAAATTTTGGTCTCATCTCTTAAGAAAGAATTGAAAACCCTCCATAAAAACAACATCCGTTTAAATGCGATCGGCAATATAGACTCCTTGCCCAAGAAGGCCAATAAGGAGTTGAAGGAAGTGATGGAAAAAACATCGGAAAACTCTGGAATGACCCTGACTTTGGCACTGAGTTATGGTGCTAGGGAAGAAATCAGAAATGCCGTGGAACAAATAAGTATCAAAGTTAAAAATAATATAATTTCTCCCGAAAAGATTGATGAAACGATTATAAATAACCATCTTTACACGCATAATTTGCCAGATGTAGATCTCCTAATAAGGACTAGCGGAGAGCGTAGAATAAGCAATTTTTTACTTTGGCAGATTGCATATGCCGAATTATATTTTATTGATGTATTTTGGCCCGATTTTAAAGAGCATCATTTGGTAGAGGCCATTATAAATTACCAAAACAGAGAACGAAGATTTGGAAAAACTAGCGAACAACTTAACTAGCGATATGAAAAAGTTCATATCCTTTGAACTTTTAACAACAATCCTACTACTTTTTTTTACCACTCTAACCACCGCGCAGGACACTTCCTATGAGGATGGTAAGAGGTATATTTTAGGGGGTCTGGAAGTAACAGGCCTACAAAGTTACAACGAGCAAACGGTAAAAACCTACACCGGACTTAGGGAGGGGCAGCCCATCACTATCCCAGGAGAGGAAATTAGCGCCATAATCAATAAGCTGTGGGGCTTGGAACTTTTTAGTGATATCTCCTTTTATATCACCAATATCGAAGATGATAAGATATTCCTTGAACTGAATATTTTGGAGCGCCCAACATTATCTGAAGTTACGGTCTATGGTGTTAAGAAAAGAAAGGTAGAAGATATCATTAAGGATACTGACCTTAAAAAGGGTAAAAAGATAACCGAAAGTTTAATCGCCAATACCAAAAACTATCTTCAGAACAAGTATAAGAAGCAGGGATACCTGAATACCAAAGTGACCATTGCAACCGCCACCGATACCGTAGGAAGCAATACCCAGAAAATGGTGATCAACATCAAAAAAGGGGATAAGGTAAAGATCAAGGATATAGAGTTTGAAGGGAACGAACAGCTTTCCGATAAAAAACTGGCCAAATCCTTAAAGAATACCAAGCAAAAGAAATTTTATCGCTTCTGGAAAAAATCAAAATATATTGAGGCCGATTATAAAGAAGATCTAACTACCTTAATTGAGAAGTATGCCGAAAACGGATTTAGGGATGCCAGGGTAATTTCAGATACCCTTGTTAAGGTAGATGAAAACAACGTCAACCTAAAGATCAAGGTAGAAGAAGGTAATAAGTACTACTTTGGGGAAATAGATTTTGTTGGAAATACCGTATACTCGGATCGTGTACTAAGTCAGGTAATCGGAATTAAAAAAGGGGATACCTATAATGGGGTATTGCTAAAAAAACGTATTGCCGATGACAGTAAGCCAGACGGTCAAGATATTACCAACCTATACCAAAATAATGGGTACCTGTTCTCCAGTGTGAATCCAGTGGAAATTTCTGCACAGAACGACACCATTAATTTTGAGATTCGAATTATTGAAGGAAAGGAAACTTTCTTGAACCATGTTACGGTAGAGGGAAATGACAAAACCAATGACCACGTAATCTTTAGAGAGCTAAGAACACGTCCAGGACAGAAATACAGTAAGGACAATATCATCCGAAGTATTCGTGAATTGGGGCAATTGGGCTTCTTTGATGCTGAGAATATTAAGCCAGACATTATCAATCCAAACCCTAACGATGGTACAGTGGATATCAACTACAGTTTGGTTGAGTCTGGATCTAGCCAGATAGAACTACAAGGTGGTTACGGTGGAGGTGGCTTCATCGGTACTTTAGGACTTTCCTTTAGCAACTTTTCATTAAGGAATATTTTTAATGGGGAAGCCTATAAGCCCGTACCCATGGGAGACGGACAGACCATGGCCTTGCGTTTACAGGCCAGTAGGACTTTTAGAGTATATAGCCTTAACTTTTCCGAGCCCTGGTTGGGAGGTAAAAAACCGGTGCGTTTCAACATGTCCCTTTCCAGGACACAGCAGTTTCAGTTCGATTTTGTGAATAGGGACATAGATAAGGACAGGCAGTTTTCCATAACAGGTGTTTCTTTGGGGTTGGCAAAACGTCTGCAGTGGCCAGACGATTTTTTTACCGTCTCCCACTCCATAGGGTATCAATTGTATAATTTCCAGAATTACAACATTGGCTTGTTTAATTTTGGTAACGGGAAATCTAACTCCTTGGCATATACCTTTGGACTATCACGTAAATCTTCAGGTCCCAATCCAATCTTCCCAATGGGAGGTTCCAATTTTGAGATTACCGCCAAGTTAACGCCACCTTATTCCTTGTTTAACGGGAAGGATTACAGCCAATTGAACCAGGATGAGCAAACGGCAATCGAAAATAGGGATTTGGAAGCTTTAGAAGATGTAGACCGGGAACGGTTTAAATGGCAAGAATATTACAAGGTTAAATTTAAGGGAGATTGGTACACTAATCTCGTAGATAAACTGGTGTTGCGATCCAATGCTGAATTTGGTTTTCTAGGTAATTACAACAGTGACATAGGTAACGTTCCTTTTGAGCGTTTCTTTGTTGGAGGTGATGGTCTGGGCAACTTTACTTTGGACGGTAGGGATGTGGTACAGTTGAGGGGTTATGAGAACCAATCCTTAACGCCTTTCAGTGTTAATCCGGCGACAGGAAGGCAGGAACAAGAAGGTGGTGTGGTGTATAATAAGTTCTCTTTGGAGCTTAGGTATCCGTTGACATTGAAACCTTCGGCATCAATTTACGGACTGGCCTTTTTGGAAGGTGGTAACTCCTTTAACGGGTTTAGCGAGTTCGATCCGTTTCAAATTAAAAGATCGGCGGGGGTAGGATTGCGTATCTTTATGCCAGCCTTTGGTCTTTTGGGAATAGATTTTGGCTACGGGTTTGACAGTGATAATACCCCAGGATCTGTGGGTCCTAGCGGATGGCAGACACACTTTATTATCGGGCAGCAATTCTAAGAATCCAAAGGACTTTCCAATGCGTGTTAAAACAAGAAATATATTCATTTTAAATTATTTACTTATTTTGGCACGATATTTTCTATATACTAAAAAGTAAACAGGATGAAAACGAAAGTTCTTTTAATTATAACAGCTGTATTCTTTTCAACAGCCATTTTTGCCCAACGCGGGGTAAGGATCGGATATGTGGATATGGAGTATATCCTGGAAAATGTAGAGGAGTACCGCGATGCAAATGAGCAGTTGGAAATCAAGGTCCAGAAATGGAAGGTAGAGATAGAACAGAAGCAGAGTGTGGTGGAACAGATGAAGAAGGACTTGATGGCAGAAAAAGTGCTGTTGACCAATGAACTGATAGCTGAGCGAGAGGAAGAAATACAGGTGCTGGAAAATGAAATGTTTCAATACCAACAAGATCGCTTTGGGCCACAGGGGGATTTGGTCCTTCAAAAGCGAAGATTGATACAGCCCATCCAGGATCAAGTATTTAATGAAGTACAGAAGATTGGAGCCAATAAAAGATATGATTTTATTTTTGATAGTTCTGCAGATGTTGTAATGTTGTATTCCGAAAAAAGGCACGATATCAGTGACTTGGTGCTTAGGGGTATAGCTAGGACTAGAAAAATAAGCAAGCCTTTAAAAGGCAATAATATCGATAGTCGTTTGGATGCTTTTGATGGTGACAATGAGCCAGATGAAGAAGTGATATCAGAGGAGCTCCAAGAACGAATAGATAAAGCTGGGGCTGCCCAAGAAGCGAGAGAAAAAAGCGCTGAAGAAAAAAGGGCAGAACAGTTAAAGTTGAGGGAAGAGCGTAAAAAGGCATACGAGGCAAGGCGTAAAAAACTGCTTGAAGAACGCGAGGCCCAGCGAAAAGCTAAACTAGAAGAAAGAAAGGAAGGCGAAGTAAAAAAAGATACGGTCAACTAAAAATTGGAACTTCGCATAAATTTGAAACCATTAATTTAACACGTAAATAGTAATTAAAATCATGAAACACTTAAAGAAAATAGCGGTAGCGATTGTATTGTTTGTAGGAGCTACTAGTTTTGTCAATGCTCAGAGCAAGGTAGCACATATTAATGTGGAACAACTGTTGTCTCAGATGCCAGAAATGAAAAAGGCGCAAGCAGAATTAAAAAAATTACAGGAGACCTATAGAGCGGATATTGAAAGTTCTATGACTGAATTGAAAAATAAATACACACAATATTCTAATGAATCTGCTTCTAAGACTCCAGAAGAGAACGAAAAGAGAGCTTTGGAATTACAAGGATTCGATAAGAATATTAAGGAGGCCGAACAAGCAGCTTACCAAGAATTGCAAAAGAAGCAAGGAGAGCTAATGGGTCCTATCACTGAGAAAGCTAAAGTAGCCATTGAAAAGGTTGCCGCTACTCTTGGATATGACTATGTGATCGATGCAACCCAAGGTGGTGGCTTGATCGTAGCTAAAGGTAAAGATCTATTGCCTGATGTAAAGAAGCAATTGGGCTTCTAAGAGATTAGAATTTAGTTTACAGGAAAACCACACAAGCAATTGTGTGGTTTTTTGTTTTTGGATGTTAAGGGAATTGGTATTTCAAGTTGATAATTTATAAAAATTCCTATGGGTATTAGCGTGTAACTTCATACTTTTAAAAGCAGAATGAGCAATATGGACAACAGGCCGATCGGCATTTTTGATTCGGGTATTGGTGGTACTTCGGTTTGGAGGGAAATTGAAAAATTGCTTCCCTATGAGAACACCATTTACTTGGCTGATAGTAAAAATGCCCCTTATGGGGAGCGGTCAAAAGAAGAAATTCTTCAGTTGAGCATAAAGAATATTGAGTATCTGCTGGCCAAAGACTGTAAGCTTATCGTTGTGGCCTGTAACACGGCAACCACCAACGCCATCTCCTATGTTCGGGAACATTATTCTGTCCCGTTTATCGGTACCGAACCAGCCATAAAACCGGCAGCATTACGATCCAAATCAAAAACGGTGGGGGTATTGGCCACCAAAGGCACTTTGTCCAGTGAACTTTTTTTTACCACTTCCCAAAACCATGCAGGAGGTATCAATAAAATAGTGCAGGTAGGAACCGGCCTGGTACCTTTGATAGAAGCAGGAAAGGTACACGCCCCCGAAACAAAAGAGTTGCTACAAAAGTACTTGGAACCCATGTTGGCTGAAGGGATGGATTATCTGGTGCTTGGTTGTACCCACTACCCTTATTTGATTCCAGTGTTAAAAGAAATGATCCCAGCTCACGTTGAGATTTTAGATTCCGGTGCGGCCATCGCGAAGCAGACCATGGCCATATTGAAGGAGAATAACCTTTTGGCTAGCCCAGATAAAAAAGGAAGCCATCTGTTTTACACCAATTCAAATCCGGATATTCTGGCCAGTTTTTTGACCGATGTGAAGGCCCAATACAACACGGCTTATCTCGATTTTTAGGTTTTCTTTTTGATAAAGGTCCTATAAGTAAAATCTACAGCGTGTTTATCATCCTTCCCGTGATATTCTTCTCTGACCAATTTCCAATTGGAAGAATCAATCTCAGGAAAAAAGGCATCGGCCTCATAGTCCCCATGTACCCTAGTGATCTCTAGGGTATCGCAATAGGGCATGGCCAAGTTATAAATTTCCCCTCCCCCAATAACAAAAGACAACGCTTCATTTGCTACAAGTGCCAAGGCGTCAGACAAAGAGTGTACAATGGTGCAGTTGGGATGATCAACACGGTAGCTTTTATCTCTGGTGATGATGATATGGTGCCTATTGGGCAAAGGTTTGGGAAAGCTTTCAAAAGTCTTTCTTCCCATGATGATCTTGTGCCCGGTGGTCAGCTGTTTAAAGCGTTTAAAATCGTCCGGGAGGTGCCAAAGGAGATCATTGTCTTTGCCTAGGGCATTGTTTTCCGCTACAGCGGCTATTATGGTAACTTTTCCCACGAATCTTTTTTTTGGTTGATATTGGATATAGGAAAATCGGTCTCTATTTCCTTTTGGATTTCAGCGATACGTCTTTTTTGTTTCTCAACTAATTTTTCACGTTGCTTACGTTCCCATTCGAGACCCATAAATTTTCTGGAAAATAATACGTTTACGGCATGGATCACAAAAAGAAAAGCCCAAAGAGTAATCGCCCAGATAAACCAATCGTAAGCTTCACCATACTTCAAGATTTTATTGATCAAAACTAAAAACACACTTCCTACAAGAAAGATGATAAAATGGTTGTAAAGCCTTTTTTTTACCTTTATCCTTTCCTGGGCATGCTCCATTAGCTCATGCTGATCTGTGTCTATTTTTGATGTAGTTTTATTTCTGGAAAACATGGAATAAGTATCTTTACCTACAAAGATAAGCCAATTACTAATTATCATTTCGGTTCCATATGCAAAAGATTATAAAGCAGTTTCCTGTACTTAGCCAATATGTTTATGCCAATACCGCTGCCTCAGGGTTATTGTATGACGATTTACTGGACTGGCGTCAAGAGCACGATCTGGATTTTTTGATAGAAGGGAGTATCATGAAGGCGAAGTCGCACAAATTGCTGGGCCATACCCGAAAAACTGTCGGACAATTTTTTGGATGTGATCCTTCCAATGTGGCCTTGATTCCAAATTTTTCTATCGGAATAAACTTGTTGCTCGAGGGCTTGCCCAAAGAACATAAGGTCTTACTGGTAGATGGGGATTACCCGTCTCTTAATTGGCCTTTTGAAAATAGGGGGTATGCTATTTCCACAATTGCTTTGGATCAACATTTGGAACAGAATATTTTAGAGGAGGTAAAAATCAAAGGGATAACTGTGCTGGCCTTAAGTTTGGTGCAGTGGCTGAACGGCATCAAAATTGATTTAGAGTTTTTAAAGACCTTGAAGAAGGACTTTCCAGAACTGATCATTATTGCCGATGGGACCCAATATTGCGGTACGGAGAGTTTTAACTTTGCGGAATCTGGGATAGACATCCTTGGTGCGAGTGGTTATAAATGGCTGTTGGCCGGGTATGGCAATGGGTTTATGTTGTTCAAGGATGGTGTAAAAAATGTCTTCTCGCCCAAGGCAGTGGGATTCAATTCCACCAATTTAGATCTATCGGCAAAGGATACAGTTTCTTTTAACAAGCATTTTGAGCCGGGTCATTTGGACACCTTGAATTTTGGCAGCCTTAAATTTTCGCTCGACTTTCTTTCCAAAATAGGGATGGACGCAATTACGGCCCACCTTAAGACCTTATCGGAATTCGCAAAAGGGGAATTGACCGCTTTGGGGCTTTTGGAAGAGGCTGTCGTAAACCGAACAGACCACAGTACAATATTTAATATTAAAGGGGGGGACGAGCTTTTCCAAAAATTGGTTGAGAATGATGTTCTCTGTGCACAAAGAGGAGGCGGCATCCGTTTAAGTTTTCATATCTATAATACAGAGAAGGATATTCAAAAAATAGTAAAGCTTCTAAAATCAAGGAAATGACCATTAAGTACATCAGAATTTAATCGACACTTTTTTGTCGATGTTAATCAAAAGCCCCCATAATATTATCAAATTGATAAATATGATGTAAATCATTGTGCGCGAGCTTTTTAATCCGTTTTTTTGCGCTATAATTTAATAACAGAATTATGGCAATAGCTAAACAATACCTTAAGACTAAACCAGTTTGTAAAGTAACTTTCACTGTTCCTGCTGAGGGCGCCAAAAAAGTTGCTGTGGTAGGTGATTTCAATGATTGGGATCCAAAGAAAAATGTACTGAAAAAATTAAAGAACGGAACTTTCAAAGGTACGTTTGATTTACCTGTGGAAAATACATATGAGTTCAAGTATTTGATAGATGGTAACTACGCTACCGAAGCTGAAGCCGATGGTTTCAAGTGGAACGAGTTTGCTGGGACAGAGAATCCTATTCTAGCACTATAAAAAATTAAACTTGGAAGGTCACCATTGATTTATTTTTCAATGGTGACTCCTTTCCAAAATGCTACGTGGCCTTTAATTGTTTTGGCCAATTCGCTCACCTCTGGATAGTACCAGGCCGCATCCTTGTTTTCTTTCCCGTCTACTTCTAGGGAATAGTAAGATGCCTTACCTTTCCACGCACATGTGGTATGCGTGGGACTAGGTCTAAAGTATTGTTTCTTAATACTGTCCGCAGGGAAATAATGGTTGTTTTCCACCACCACAGTATGGTCACTTTCAGCTATTACGGTATTGTTCCAAATTGCTTTCATTTTCTATATTTTTTTAAACGCATAGTTCTTATAGTACTTTTTTTCATCCGAAAATTGTGCTACAACCTTCAGTCCTGCTTCTTTGGCCAGCCATGAGACCACCTCGTCATCATATTTTTGTGATATTTCCGTATGTATGGTCTCCCATGGTTTCAAGGTAATGGTCAGGTCCAGTTCTTTGATCGTAACGGTCTGTTCTTTGTTAGAAACCAAATAGCTTTTTGCTGTTCCAGTTTCGGGATCATATGTTTCCCAATGGAGGAAGTTATCCGTAATAAAGTCGCCCTTTAATTCGGTATTTATACGCACTAATACATTCTTATTAAATGCCTCTGTTATTCCCGCTTTGTCATTGTAGGCATCCAATATAGTCTGTGGATTTTTTTTCTGATCGAATCCAACAAAAAATAGGTCCTCTTCTTTCATAGATCCCTGCACCTGTTTTAAAAAAGTCACAGCCTGTGGGTGCAACAGATTTCCTACATTGGAGCCTAGAAAGAGTATGACTTTCTTTTTATCCCTAATGGAGTTGATGGTTTCCAAAGTTTCAAGATAAGTGCCTTGTAATGGTTCTGTTTTTAATGTGGGGATTTCAATTTGGAGAGATTTTTCCAATTGATCCAAAGCATTCTGACTAATATCAATGGGGAGGTATTTAAAATCCAACTTCCGTTCTACCAGATATTTTAGCAGTATTTTGGTTTTTTTTCCATCTCCTGCCCCCAATTCAATGAGGTTGAAGCTATTTGAACCTTCTGAAAATAGAGCAGAAATATCTTCTTTATGACTTTTCAGGATATTGTATTCACATCCTGTCAGGTAATATTCTGGCATTGCCATAATATCTTGGAATATCTTGTCGCCTTTGGCGTCATAAAAATATTTGGAGGATAAATATTTTGGGTTCGCCGTTAATCCAGCATACACTTCTTCTTCAAATCGGGACATCGTTATGGTGCGTGTATTCTTGTGCATATTAATTTTGTCGTAATTATTTTGCCAACCTTAATCCTGTGTACTGCCACCTAGCCGAGGGTGGGAAAAAATTACGGTATGTTGGTCTTGTGTGTTT
Source organism: Sediminicola sp. YIK13 (assembly GCF_001430825.1). Lineage (GTDB taxonomy): Bacteria > Bacteroidota > Bacteroidia > Flavobacteriales > Flavobacteriaceae > Sediminicola. The sequence goes on from NZ_CP010535.1 coordinate 3,416,795, forward strand.
GTTGGGGGTAGCAATGGAACCTCCCCTGAGAACTTTTTGGTTAACCATAAACTTGCCATTGTATTCTCCTAAGGCTCCTTCGGCTTTTTGGTAATTGGGATAGGGTAAATAAGCGCTTTCGGTCCATTCCCAACGCTTGCCCCATGAGAATTGCGCTTGTGCCGCTTCCCACTCAAATTCGGTTGGAAGACGAGACCCTTTCCATTGTGCAAAAGCAAAGGCTTCATAATAGGAGAGGTGGGTGACTGGCGCTTTTGGGTCTATTTTTTGCAATCCTTTCAATGAATAGTACTGCCAAGAGCCATCTACTTGGTGCCAGTACAGAGGTGCTTTGATTAGATTGGTATTCACCCAATCCCATCCCTCGGCATGCCAGTATTCAAAATGTTCATATCCCCCAGCATTCATAAATTTCAGGTATTCCTTATTCGTGACCAATGTGCTGGAGATTTGAAAGGGATGGAGGTATACTTTATGGCGCCCCAATTCATTGTCATAGCAAAATTGGTTAGAATTATGTCCAATTTCGTAGATACCCTCGTCCAATTCTATCCATTCCCGGGATTCACTTTCTTGCCGGTGTTCGCTGTATGTGTTGGCGTATGGTGGAAGTAACGGATTGTTGCCCAAAATATATTTGATATCCGTGAGCAATAATTCTTGGTGTTGCTTTTCATGGTGAATCCCAATTTCCATTACTGCTTCCAACTCGAGATCTACGGGCTCTTCAAACAAGCTCACAACGGCTGCGGTTACATGGTTGCGGTATTCATAGACTTTCTCAACAGAGGGTCTGGAAAGGTTTCCGCGATCGGAGCGAACAACCCTTTCGCCCAAAGATTCGTAATAACTATTGAAAACAAAAGAAAAGTCGGTATCAAAAACCCGATAGCCTTTTTTATATTTTTTTAGGATGAACTCCTCAAAAAACCAGGTGCTGTGGCCTAAATGCCACTTAGGAGGAGAAACATCCGCCATTGGCTGCACCACATAGTCTTCTATCTCCAAGGGAGCGCATATGCTTTCGGTATGTTTTCTGGTTTCTATAAAGAAATCCAAGAGCGTTTGGGTAAGTATCATAGATCTTGGGTTAATACTTATAAAGATACTCAATTTATCTTTTTTCGTTTTAACCCAAAAGGGACAAGGATTAACCTAAACCGCTACTGCTCCTTTGATATGTGGATGTGGATTGTAATCTTCCAAAGTAAAATCTTCAAACTTAAAATCGAAAATATCTTTCACCTCAGGATTGAGGACCATTTTAGGTAATGGTCTTGGTTCTCTGCTCAATTGCAGTTCTACCTGCTCCAAATGGTTGTTGTAGATATGGGCATCGCCAAAAGTATGGATGAATTCCCCTGGTTGTAGATCGCAAACCTGGGCCATCATTAATGTGAACAAGGCATAGGAGGCTATATTGAAAGGCACTCCTAGAAAAATATCTGCACTGCGTTGGTACAATTGACAGGAAAGCTTGCCGTCCGCCACATAGAATTGAAAAAATGCATGACATGGAGGCAATGCGGCTTTTCCGTTGGCGACATTCTCGGCAAAGGAAACTGAGGTGTCCGGTAATACACTAGGATTCCAAGCAGAAACTAGCATTCGGCGGCTGTTGGGATTGTTTTTCAAGGAGGTGATTACTTCCTTGATCTGATCTATCTCTTCCCCGTTCCAATTACGCCATTGATACCCATAAACCGGACCTAGGTTGCCATTCTCATCGGCCCATTCGTTCCAAATGCGTACCCCATTTTCTTGTAGGTAGGTAACATTGGTATCCCCTTTTAAAAACCAAAGCAATTCGTGAACAATGGATTTTAAATGTAGTTTTTTGGTAGTGACCATGGGAAACCCTTCACTGAGATCAAATCGCATCTGATGGCCAAAAACACTGATGGTTCCTGTTCCTGTGCGGTCTCCTTTTTGGTTTCCTGATGCTAATACGTGTCGGAGTAAATCGTGGTATTGTTTCATGGTTCGCTAAACTTTTTTCCACAAGCAAAGCCGTGGGGATATATGCTACGAAAATAAACAAAGGGGTAAAAAGTTGCCGTAATTCTCGATTCCTATTTATAAAAACTTATCAACTAGGATTGGGTTTAAAAAAATGGTTGCCGTTATCCCAAGATCATTCCCGCAATGGTTGCAGATAGCAAAGAAGCCAAAGATCCCCCTAAAACTGCTTTTAAGCCAAATTCAGATAAGGTCTTCCTTTGGTTTGGTGCCAGGGAGCCTATCCCTCCAATTTGAATTCCTATAGAGGCGAAATTTGCAAACCCACAGAGCATATAAGTGGCCATAATTACGGATTTGTTATAGGCCAGATGGGTACCGTTGACCACATCTTTTAGTTCTGCCAGCTGGATATAGCCGATAAATTCACTGGCGGCCAATTTTATTCCCAATAACTGTCCCATCAGTGAAATGTCCTCATTCGCAACCCCAATCAACCACATTAATGGGGAGAATACAGTTCCTAAGATAGCTTCCAGCGATAGTTGATCGTAGGATGAATTAGCGGCAATCCAGCTATTGATGGTTGTTACATCTCCGATCCAGCCAAAGATACCGTTCAGCATGGCTATAAAAGCAACAAAGACAAGGAGCATTGCCCCCACGTTAACAGCTAATTTTAGCCCTTCCGTGGTTCCGTTCGCGATGGCGTCCAGAATATTGGATCCTATTTTTTCCGTAGAAACAACTACGTCGGTAGACACCTTTTCTGTCTGGGGATAAAGTATCTTGGAAATGACAATAGCTCCTGGCGCGGCCATTACGGATGCCGCTAATAAATGTTTGGCAAACTGAAGTCTTAAAAGTTCATCGCTTCCGCCCAAAAATCCAATATATGCGGCCAACACAGCTCCAGCCACAGTGGCCATTCCACCAATCATGACCAGCAACATTTCGGATTTGGTCATTTTTTCCAGATAGGCTTTGATAAGCAAGGGGGCTTCTGTTTGTCCCAAGAATATGTTGCCGGCCACGGATAGGCTTTCGGCACCAGAGATCCCAAGTGATTTTGACAATAGCCATGCCAATGCTTTCACGATTTTTTGAATGATTCCAAGGTAAAACAATACAGAGGTAAGTGCGGAAAAGAAGATGATAGTAGGTAAAACCTGAAAGGCAAAAATAAACCCAAAAGTGTCCATATCCACTACCAGCCCCTCAAATAAAAACTTACTTCCTGCATTGGTAAATTGCAAGATACTTACGAAAACTTGTCCTATTTTTTCGAATATCATTTGGATAAAGGGTACCTGTAAGACACCAACGGCGATCAAAAGCTGAATGGAAAGCCCTATTCCAACTGTTTTCCAATTGATTGCCTTTCTATTTGAACTAAAAAGTACGGCTATTAGAATAAGGACGATCATCCCTAATAACCCCCTTAATAAACCTTGGGTCGTAAACCCTTCGTTAGGAGCAATATCGGTAGAAGTTACCAATAGTGATGAAGTGTTATCCTCGGCTATTGGAGTTACTACTTGCTGCATGGTGTCGGTAAGTGCTGGTTCTTGTGCAAAGGAGGAGAAAATGGTCAGGCATATTGATAGGGTAATCAAAAAGCTATATTTCATAAAATCGTATTTGTTTAGCGCTGACGTTTAGAAATCTCGTCCCTTAGTTTTGCAGCTTTTTCGTAGTCCTCATTAGCAACTGCCTTGTCCAGTTCTTGATGTAGTTCCTCTAACGATAACTCTTTGTACGCATCAGATGCGCCGCTGTCTATTTCTACGGTTTCGCCTTCCTGTAATATTTCATCTACCATGATACTATCCGTGCTCTCTTCTTTGTCCTTGTCCTTGGAGGAGAATTTTAAGAAAATTCCAGCTTTGTCCAAAATGGTCTTATAGGTAAATATAGGGGCATTAAAACGCAGTGCCAGGGCAATGGCATCACTGGTTCTGGCGTCAATAATTTCTTCGATTTTATCTCGTTCGCAGATGATACTGGAATAGAAAACACCATCTACCAATTTGTGAATGATCACTTGTTTGACGACGATTTCGAACCTATCCGCAAAATTCTTGAATAGATCGTGGGTGAGGGGTCTTGGAGGTTTTATTTCCTTTTCCAAGGCTATGGCTATGGATTGTGCCTCAAAGGCACCAATGACTATAGGTAGTTTGCGATCCCCGTCAACTTCATTCAATATAAGGGCATACGCGCCATTTTGTGTTTGGCTGTACGAAATTCCTTTTATTTTTAATCTAACTAAACTCATATCCTTAAATAAACGAAAAAAGGCTGTTAAAATAAAAGGTTTGTCCAATTATTTAACAGCCCTTTAAGGGGCACAATTTAACAAAAATTAAGCGTTTTGGGCCTTAAATTCTTTTAATTTTTCGATGAGTTTAGGTACCACTTCAAAAGCGTCTCCAACAATTCCATAGTCAGCAGCTTTAAAAAATGGGGCTTCGGGGTCCGTGTTGATGACCACTTTAACCTTGGAAGAGCTTACCCCGGCAAGATGTTGAATGGCCCCAGAGATACCAATAGCAATGTAAAGATTACTGGCTACCGGCTTTCCTGTTTGTCCCACATGTTCTCCATGTGGTCTCCATCCTAAATCGGAAACGGGCTTGGAGCAGGCGGTGGCTGCGCCGAGAACATCGGCTAATTCCTCTATCATTCCCCAGTTTTCAGGTCCCTTTAAACCTCGGCCCCCAGAAACTACAACTTCCGCATCCGCTATGGTGGCCTTCCCGACCACTTTGTCCACTTCGACTGATTTTGTAGTAAAATCGGCATCGGTAATAGTCGGACTAAAAGTTTCTACAGCAGCGGTTGTCTTGTGCTCATGAATACCAAAGGCGTTGTTTGATACTCCAACGATCTTGATGTCGGTGCTTATTTCGGTATGGGCGAAACCCTTGTTACTGAATGCAGTTCTTTTCACGGTAAATGGACTAGCACTTTCTGGAGCAGTAACCACATTGGGAACATACCCCGCCTTTAATTTGGCAGATACAATAGGAGCCAAATATTTGGTGTCCGTGCTGGAGCTTACAATAACTACTTTGGCACCTTCTTTTTCAGCAGCCTCTGTAATTGCATGGGCATAAGCCTTGGCATTAAATGTTTTTAGGGTGTCGTTGGAAACGTTCAAAACCTTTGCAACCCCATAGTCTCCCAAAATCTCATTGTTGGAGGCGTTAAAAGAAATAGCGGTGACCGTGGTGCCCAATAATTGAGCCACTTCATAGGCATAGGAGGCAACTTCAAAAGCATTTTTTTTGAATTTTCCGTTTTCTGATTCTGTATATACTAAAACTGACATGTATTTATTTTTTTGTTGATAAAACTAGCGTGTTGGAATTTGGAGTTCCGTGATGAAACGGAATTCGCCTAGATGACTTTGGCTTCGTTATGCAATAAATTGATCAATTCATCAATGTTGTCTGCACTAACCAATTTAACAGCTCCTTTTGGGGCAGGTTTTTCGAATTTTTCATCAATCGTCTTGGCATTGGCATCAATAGGCTCCACCACGTTCAATTTTTTCTGACGTGCCATCATGATCCCCCTCATATTTGGGATTCGAAGGTCGCTTTCTTCCACCAATCCTTTTTGTCCGCCAATAACTAAGGGAAGGGAAGTGGATAATGTTTCTTTTCCACCATCAATCTCTCTAATTGCCGTTACCTTATCGCCATCGATTTCGAGATTGACACAAGTATTGATGAAGTTCATATCTAAAATAGTGGCCATAATTCCAGGTACCATTCCGCCATTGTAATCAATGGATTCCCTTCCTGCAATCACAAGATCATATCCTCCATTTTTTACAACTTCTGCCAGTTGTTGGGCTACAAAAAAACCATCTGTAGGTTCTGCATTTACCCTGATGGCCTCATCTGCTCCAATGGCCAAGGCCTTTCTGATAGTAGGTTCCGTATTGGCCCCTCCAACAGTGGCAACATGTACCGTGGCACCTTGTTTTTCTTTGAACCACATGGCCCTTGTCAATCCAAATTCGTCATTCGGATTAATAACAAATTGAACCCCATTGGTGTCAAATTTTGTGCTATTGTCGGTGAAATTTATTTTGGAAGTAGTGTCCGGAACGTTACTTATACAAACGAGTATTTTCATTTTGATTTATAGTTTTTCTTTTTCTTAAAAATGAATTGCCCAAAGATAACTATTAATTTTTAAATTTACTATGCATGCATAGTAAATTTGTCGTTATTTTGATAATCACAAGGTATTATTTGACATATAATTTCCTATTTTTGCTTGCGTTTTGAGAAGAACATAAAAACTTTACTCTATTATACATGAGAACAATACAATTTAGAGAAGCCATAGCGGAGGCGATGTCCGAAGAAATGAGACGTGATGAATCCATCTATTTAATGGGCGAAGAAGTTGCGGAATATAACGGAGCATATAAAGCTTCTAAAGGGATGTTGGACGAATTTGGTCCAGACAGGGTAATAGATACCCCCATTTCTGAATTGGGTTTTGCAGGTATTGGAGTTGGTTCAGCCATGGGTGGTAACAGACCCATCATTGAATTTATGACCTTTAACTTTGCATTGGTCGGTATAGATCAGATCATAAGTAACGCGGCAAAAATCAGACAAATGTCGGGCGGACAGTTCAATTGTCCAATCGTATTTAGAGGGCCTACAGGATCCGCTGGTCAGTTGGGAGCTACCCACTCACAAGCTTTTGAGAGTTGGTTCGCAAACTGTCCAGGACTAAAAGTGGTTGTACCATCTAATCCTTATGATGCAAAAGGGCTTTTGAAAGCCTCGATCAGAGATGACGATCCGGTTATTTTTATGGAATCGGAACAGATGTACGGTGATAAAGGAGAAGCTCCGGATGGAGAATATACCATTCCTTTAGGAGTTGCAGAAATTAAAAGAGAAGGTAAGGATGTTACTATTGTTTCTTTTGGTAAAATAATCAAGGAAGCTTACAAAGCTGCAGAGGAATTGGAAAAAGAAGGGATCAGTTGTGAGATTATTGATTTGCGTACTGTACGTCCTATGGATCATGATACCATTTTAAAATCTGTAAAAAAGACGAACAGGCTTGTTATTTTGGAGGAAGCTTGGCCTTTTGGAAATGTGGCTACTGAGATCACGTACCAAGTACAATCCCAGGCATTCGACTATTTGGATGCCCCTATTGTTAAAATAAATACTGCCGATACCCCGGCCCCTTATTCTCCAGTATTATTGGAGGAATGGTTGCCAAATTATAAGGATGTGATCAAGGCGGTAAAAAAAGTGTTATATAAATAAGTAAAATTATTTTGTTAAGGTATTTTAGCTTTGCCGACCAAGTGTCGGCAAAGCTTTTGTTTTATTACAAGATGATGTGTTTGGATTCCATTTAGGAACCAAACGATGGCAAAACTTTCAGGATGCAATGTTAACCTTCCTGATAACCCTATGAACGCTTCATGAAAAGAATTTTATTAGTCCTGTTTGTTCTTACCTCTTTCTGGTCCAATTCACAGACCAAGGTTAGTGGCGTTGTGGTAGATGAAACTGGAGAACCGGTTGCTTTTGCCAATGTGTTATTCAAGAACTCGTCTCAAGGAACCATTACCAATGACAACGGGGTGTTCTATATGGAGTCCGACGAAACATACAATACCTTAATTATTTCCTTTATCGGTTATGATAAATTGGAACTTGACTTGCCTTCAAAGGTCAATTATAATTTAAAGGCAGTGTTGATGGAATCCAGTGAGCAATTGGATGAGGTTGTGGTATATGTGGGCAAACAATCTAAAAAGAATAACCCTGCCATTGATATCCTCAAGAAAATCTGGGCAAAAAAACGGGAGAATGGTGTAAGCAAGTTTAAACAATACCAGTATGACAAATATGAAAAGGTAGAGTTTGATTTGAATACCATTGATAGCGCGCTGATAAAAAGCAGACTCTTTAGGGGGATGGAATTTGTATTCGAAGACCTGGATACCTCAAGAATTACAGGAAAGACCTATTTGCCTATTTTTTTAAATGAGACCTTTTCCAAAGTGTATGGAGACAACAAGTTGGCAGAGACCAAGGAAGATATTCTTGGAAATAAGAATTCTGGGTTCAGCAATAACCAAGCTTTAATTGCATTTGTGAAGGATTTGTATTCGGACTATAACATTTACAATAACTATTTAAAATTCTTCGATAAAAGTTTTACCAGCCCCTTATCCAAAACAGGGGTGGATACCTATAATTATGTGCTGTCCGACAGTGCTTATATCGATAACAAATGGTGTTATAACATATTATACTATCCCAGGCGAAAGAACGAACTGACTTTCAAAGGGGATTTTTGGGTGAATGATACCACCTTCGCCATCAAGAAGATTAACTTGGAAGTGACCCGAAGTGCCAATATCAACTGGGTTAAGGATATCTATATAGAGCAGGAATTTGAAGTATTGAACGATTCAGTTTTTCTGTTGAAACGTGACTATATGCTCAGTGATTTCAGTTTTAGCAAAAAAGAGAAGGCCAGAGGGGTGTATGGAAAAAGGACTACGGTGTACAATAACTATATGTTCGATATACCCAAACCAAGGGAGTTCTATAAGGTAGATGCCAACCAGTTTGACCCATCGGTTTTTGAGAAGGAAGATAGTTTTTGGAGCGATAATAGGTTGGAGCCCTTGAATAAGGATGAAAAAGGGATCTATCAATTATTGGATACGCTGCGAACCGTTCCCAAGTTTAAATCGATTTACAATGTTGCCAGTATCCTAGGTTCCGGTTATATAGAAATAGATAAATGGAATGTTGATATAGGAAGTGTTTTCAATGTTTTTGGTTATAATGAAGCGGAAGGCACGCGCCTAAGAATGGGGGCAAGGACCTATTTTGGTCAAAATGACCCATGGCGTTTGGAAGGTTATATGGCCTATGGTTTCGGAGATCATAAATTTAAACACGGGTTTGCCGCCAAATGGCTGATAGACAGAAAGAATAGGATTATTGTTTCTGCTGGAAATAGAAGGGATATAGGTCAGCTCGGAATAAGCTTAACGGCAACCAGTGATGTATTGGGGCGCAATCAGGCTTCCTCCTCTGTACTTACAGTTGGCGCGAATAATAGGCTTTCCAATATTAATTTGAGTGCCTTTAATATGGAGATTGAGCCAATCACCAATTTGAAATTTGGGGTGGGCAGTACGTTGCGGACCCTGAGTTCGGCATTGCCAGATCTTTTTAGCCTAGATTATGTGGATCCGGAATCACCTACGGGCATTTCCTCCGAAATAAAGCAATTTGAAATCAGTACCCAGGTCATTTATACGCCTGGAAGAAGGACCATCGGGTATGGCGTGGAAAGGCGTAACATCAACGATGATTATAGTACCCTCTTCCTGAGTTACAGCCAAGGGCTTGAAGGGTTTCTGGAAAGCGATTTTAATTATAGGAAAATCCAATTTTCCTATAGCCAACCTTGGCAATTGGGATGGGGGAGGTTATTGAGTTCTGTGGAATTGGGAAAAACTTTTGGGGAAGTGCCATTGGGTCTTTTGAATGTGATCCCGGGAAACCAGACCTTTTTCTCTGTGTATAACAGTTTTGCCAATCTCGATTTCTATGAATTTGTAACGGATACGTATGCAACTTTGCATTTGGAACATAATTTTAATGGTAGGCTTTTTTCCAGGATACCTTTTATGAGAAAATGGAATTTGAGGGAAATTGTGGGAATCAGAGGGGCCTGGGGAGATCTGTCCGATGGTAATATTGCCTTGAGCAGTCCAACCAACGTTCCTTTAATGGCTCCGACCAATAAGATTTATTATGAATACTCTGTCGGGGTAGGGAACATATTTAGAATATTGCGAATCGATTTTAACTTTAGGGGCAATTATTTGGAAAATCCTGATGCTAGGGCGTTTGGGGTTACGGGATCATTTGGCTTTAGTTTTTAGAAACAAATGGAGCTATGTTGCCTTTTTTCTAAGGTTTACTGATTTTTTTTCAATTATATTTGCACCACAATTTAATAAGCCATGAGTACAGAAGAAATAACATCGTTTGATGTTCTTATTGAGATCCCAAAGGGGAGTAGAAACAAATATGAGTATGATTTTAAATTGAAGAAGGTTCGTTACGACCGTATGATCTTTTCTTCAATGATGTATCCTGCCGATTATGGTTTTGTGCCAGAAACGTTGGCGTTGGATGGTGACCCCTTGGATGTTTTGGTTTTGGTGACAGAACCTACCTTCCCTGGATGTGTTATGGAAGTGAAGCCTATTGGTGTTTTCCATATGACAGATGAGAAAGGGCCAGATGAAAAAATAATCTGTGTTCCTGTTTCAGATCCTATTTGGAACAAAGTAACTGATTTGAATGAATTAAATCCACACCTTATTAAAGAGATAGAGCATTTCTTTCAAGTATATAAGGATCTGGAAAAGAAAAAAGTTGATGTTGGTGGATGGGGAGATGTCAATGAAGCCAAAGAAATTGTTGTGAAGTGCATCAAGCGCTTTGCGGATAGCGATGTTCCACTAAGGGATGTAACAATTACCTAGTACTAAAGCATAACAATTTTTATCATATAAGCAATATTCTTAGTTGAATATTGCTTTTTTTATTTCTATTTGATTTTACTACTTTAGTCCAGCTAAAAATTTAACAAATAAACGAATGGATTCAATTATGATTTATGTGCCTATTATCATGGCAATCATTGGGCTTCTTTTTATGTGGATAAAAAGATCCTGGGTTTTAAAACAAGACGCCGGAGATGGAAAAATGAAAGAGATTTCCGATCACATCTATGAAGGCGCACTGGCTTTTCTAAAAGCGGAATACAAATTATTGACAATCTTTGTCATCGGAGCCAGTATTGCTTTGGCCGTAATTTCATTTATTGTTCCTACAACACATATCTTAATTGTGGTAGCCTTTGTTTTTGGGGCATTTTTCTCTGCCTTAGCAGGAAATATGGGTATGAAGATCGCCACCAAAACAAACGTAAGGACAACCCAAGCTGCGCGTACCAGTTTGCCACAGGCTCTTAAAGTTTCCTTTGGTGGTGGTACTGTTATGGGATTGGGTGTAGCGGGATTGGCGGTATTAGGACTTACCACATTTTTCATCATTTTGTTCCATTTCTTTATGAATGGTACATGGACCTCCACAGAGGACATGACCATTGTTCTCGAAACCCTGGCAGGATTCTCCTTGGGAGCTGAGTCCATTGCCCTTTTTGCCCGTGTGGGTGGGGGTATTTATACCAAAGCGGCCGATGTAGGTGCGGATCTGGTAGGTAAAGTTGAAGCGGGAATTCCAGAGGATGATCCTCGTAACCCGGCGACCATAGCCGATAATGTTGGAGACAACGTTGGTGATGTGGCAGGGATGGGTGCAGATTTGTTCGGTTCTTATGTGGCGACCGTTCTTGCTGCCATGGTACTGGGTAATTATGTCATTAAAGATATGGGTGGTAATATCCAAGATGCTTTTGGAGGTATCGGACCTATATTGTTGCCAATGACCATTGCCGGTTTTGGAATTTTATTTTCCATTATTGGAACCATGTTGGTGAAAATTAAAAGTAACGATGCCAAAGAAGCCCAAGTTCAAGGGGCGCTGAACATAGGAAACTGGGTATCTATTGGTTTGACCTTGGTAACCTGTTTTATTTTGGTTAAATATATGCTCCCAGAAACCATGAAAATGGAATTCTTTGGGGAAGGATTAAAAGATATTTCCTCTATGAGGGTGTTTTATGCCACTGTAGTTGGTTTGGCCGTGGGTGGAGTCATATCTTCGGTAACGGAATACTATACCGGTTTAGGAACAAAGCCTGTATTGGCCATCGTTCAAAAATCAAGTACTGGAGCAGGGACCAATGTTATTGCGGGATTGGCGACAGGGATGATCTCTACGTTTCCAACCGTTTTAATATTTGCTGCTGCTATTTGGGCGTCTTATGCTTTTGCAGGGTTTTACGGAGTTGCTTTAGCGGCTTCTGCTATGATGGCCACAACTGCCATGCAATTGGCCATTGATGCCTTTGGACCTATTTCCGATAACGCAGGGGGTATTGCGGAAATGAGTGAACTGCCTAAAGAAGTGCGTACGCGTACGGATATTTTGGATTCTGTAGGGAATACTACCGCTGCAACTGGGAAAGGTTTTGCCATTGCATCTGCTGCCTTGACTTCCTTGGCCTTGTTTGCTGCCTATGTCACCTTTACCGGGATAGACGGGATCAACATATTTAAAGCGCCCGTTCTTGCCATGCTCTTTGTGGGTGGGATGATTCCCGTAGTGTTCTCGGCCCTTGCGATGAACTCGGTTGGGAAGGCCGCTATGGATATGGTGTACGAAGTGCGCAGACAGTTTAAGGAAATTCCTGGTATCATGGAAGGTACCGGAAAACCAGAGTACGGAAAATGCGTGGAAATTTCTACCAAGGCTGCCTTGAGGGAAATGATGCTGCCCGGAATCTTGACTATTGGATTTCCTATCGCTATCGTCTTGCTTGGAAAATTGGTGTATTCGGATAATGACCAATTGACAGCAGAAATGCTTGGAGGCTATATGGCAGGTGTTACAGTTTCTGGTGTGTTGTGGGCTATTTTCCAGAACAATGCAGGAGGTGCTTGGGATAATGCCAAAAAATCCTTTGAAGCAGGAGTGGAAATCAACGGTGAAATGACTTATAAAGGTTCAGATGCCCATAAGGCAGCTGTAACCGGTGATACTGTTGGTGATCCATTTAAGGACACTTCTGGTCCGTCTATGAACATTTTGATCAAGCTGACCTGTTTAATAGGACTTGTGATCGCACCAATATTGGGAGGTCATACCGTTGAAACCGAGGTTGCACAAAAAGAACAGCAGGTTCGTGTGGAAATGATGGTTGATAATGATGCTGCAGAAGCAATAGTTAGCTATACGACCATTGTTAATGGAGAAGAAGTTGTCCAAGAAAAAAAATTCGTGGGAACTACGGAAGAAGTGAAGAAACAAGTAGAGGCCTTTAGGGATGACGTAAAGGTTCAGATAGAACATTAAAATAAGGAATGACCTAAAAAGGAAAAGCCGCCCAATTCATATTGGGCGGCTTTTTATATGTTATAAGTTTAGGCTTCTAGAATAAGCCGTTGATTTCCGCATCAATCTTATTAAGGACCAGTCCCAAATCCTCTGGGTTGTCCACGAAATTCAATTTATCTACATCTATGATCAAAAGGGGGCCTTTTTCATAGCCTTCTACCCAAGCCTCGTAGCGTTCATTCAATCTGCTGAGGTAATCTATGGAAATAGTGTTTTCGTAATCCCTACCTCTTTTATGGATCTGGTTGACCAAATTTGGAATGGAACTCCTCAAATAGATCATAAGATCTGGCGGTTGTACCAAACTTTCCATAAGGTCAAAGAGACTGGAATAATTTGTAAAATCACGATTCGTCATTAGCCCCATGGCGTGGAGGTTGGGAGCGAATATAAAGGCATCCTCGTAAATGGTCCTATCCTGAATAATACTCTTGCCACTTTCGCGGATTTGTAAAATTTGTCGGAAACGGCTGTTGAGGAAGTAGATCTGCAGGTTAAAACTCCATCGTTCCATTTGATTGTAAAAATCGTCCAAATAGGGATTGTCAACCACATCCTCAAAATGTGCCTCCCATTTGTAATGTTTGGCCAGTAATCTGGTCAGGGTAGTTTTTCCTGCTCCTATATTTCCAGCAACTGCTATATGCATAGTCTTATTTGTTTGTGATTAGTGCTCAATGTAACCTATTTACTCAAAGTGATAGGGGACCACAAGATACAAGATATCGTTATGAAGTGAAAATCTTTAATAGAATATACGATGAAAAAAACAGGAATGTTTTAAACCTATTTCTTGAGGCTTTTAAGGAATTCAATTTTAAAAATTAAAACTGGGAATGAATCAAATAATCTAATCCATGCAAATTAGTTTGTATCCAAATCCACGAACATTTAATATCTTAATGTTTTCGTCTTTTTTTAATTTTTTTCTAAGCTTGCTAATAAATACATCCATACTTCGTGTATTGAAGAAATCATCATCTCCCCAGATTTTCTTGAGTATAAAGGAGCGGTCTAGTATATCATTTCTCTTTTCAACTAAATGAAATAACAATTCTGCCTCTCTATGAGTAAGTCTTGTGATCTCATTATTAAAAATTAATTCTTGTTTGATATGATTAAAACCATATTTGCCAATGCTAATAAATTGGTTGGTTTTTGATAGTTTTATTCTATCAAGTAAGGAGTTGATACGAACAATTAATTCTTCCATGCTAAATGGTTTTTTTATGTAGTCGTTACCACCATGTGAAAATCCTTCTAGAACATCTTTTGTTTGTGATTTTGATGTCAAAAATATAATAGGAGTAGATTTGTCCTCTACCCTTATTTCACTTGCAAGACTAAACCCATCTTTTTTGGGCATCATAACATCTAGAACTAAAATGTTTGGTTTGTTTTTTCGATATAAGTCGAGAGCTTCCACACCATTCTCCGCATATAAAACCGAAAATCCTCTGCTTTCCAGACTCTCTTTTATAATTGTACCTAGAGCAATTTCATCTTCCGCAAGTAATATTGTTATTTGTTCTGTCATTATATTATTTCAGCAAGGAAATTTTAAATGTTGTCCAGGATTCTTTTGGCAGATACTCAAGCGTGCCATTGTGTTTTAAAATAATTTTCATGGCATAATAGAGCCCTATCCCAAAACCTTTAACGTCATGTAGATTACCACTTGGTACTCTAAAAAATTTTTCAAAAATATCGGTTTGATGGCTTTTGGGAATACCCGGGCCATTATCAGTAACGTAAATTTCGAAACTAGCGTTAGTTTCTTTTAGTTCTACCACTATCTCACCGTTACCATATTTAATGGCATTGTCTATGAGGTTGCTAATTGCAACCTCAAAATGAAAATTGTCAACCTCATGTAATAAGGAGGGAATTGTATTGTTTAAGGTAATTGTATAAGAAGGGTAGGTTGTTTTAAATCTGGTGATTATATTATTGATTATTTGGATGATATCTAATTTTTCTTGATTCAATGTAAGACTATCATGATCCAAGCTGGCAGTATCCAATATTTTTTCTACCATTAGGTTGAGTTTCATTAACTGTTGTTTAGAGATCTCGATATATTTTTTATTCTTTTCTTCGTCCTGTTCCCTGTTAAAACTTGATATCCCTTCAAGTGCTGTGGCAACTGTTGCAATGGGTGTTTTGAGTTCATGGGTAATATTACTTACAAAATCATTTCTTATAAGAGACAATTCCTTCTGTTTTTTAATGATGCTCAAAAGGTAATAAAGGCACCAAACAATGCTTAATGAAAGAACCAAAGAAAGTAGAATGCCTAAAAATCCTCTTTGATAGATCTCTTTGATCGGATTTGTGAAAATAAGTTCAATAGCTTCGTTATCGGGGAGGAAGTTGGATTCAGAAATTATTTTTAATGTTTTTGGGGAGGATTGGAGATCACCTTTTTTTTCAAAGACAGAATCGTTCTTTAGGTGGTTAATAGAATAGGCAATGGTAATGCTTTTGCGTTTCAGTGCCTTGTCAAGGTAATTTTTAAGAATTGGAAATTGTATTGAATCCTGATTGAGGGTGATGGAAATTCTATTGGGATATTGTTCTAATTCTTTTTTGTCAGATATTTCAGTTATACCTCTTCTAGCGGATATGCCAGATTTATTTATTTCCTTATCCAATACTGAATCATTATGGGTAAAATGCTCCGTACCGCCCTTTAAATCAAATTTCTTAAAATACCTTTTAATGGCAGTGTCCCCTAGAAAATTGGAAATTGAGTTATTATCTGAATAATTGGTTGAAGTGGTGTCTATAAAAGTGATAAAATTATTTTGCGAGGTTTCTGCGTAATAGTTTTCCACACTTTGATCTAAACTTAATTGAACTTCATTAAGTAGGCGTTGTTTGTTGGTTAGGTAGTTCTCATAATTCCAATACAACTGAATTCCTATTGTGACAAGTATGGTAATCCCAACAAGAAAAATTAGGTAGGTTTGGTTTTTATCAGTCATCATATAAAGTTAACCACAATTTACATGAATTCTCAGAATGCTTAACACTCGTTAACAGTAAATAACCCATGGTTTTTGTTTTAAAAACGAAGTTTGATGAAATAATAATTAAAAAAACATAAGCCTTATGAAAACTATTAAGCTGCTCACAGCAACACTCTTTCTTTTTGTAATAAGTGCCGTTCAGGCACAAGATGCCCATGAAGATTCTATTGTTAAAGTAAAAGAATTAGGCATTACGGTAGATAAAGTTGAAGAACTTGATACGTTGAATTGGACCGAAGTCTTTTCAATTTTCAAGGATAATAATCCGGAAGATTCTATCCAGGTATTTATTAAGATCAATAAGTTAGAGTTAAAAAAGGATGATCTGTCCAAGATAAGGTATGATGATCTTACGCTTTCCGTAATAGGGATTTCCAAAAATCGAGAAGAATTAAAGAAGGAGATAAACGAAAAAACAATTGCACTTATCAAACACCTAAAAGAATAAGCCAAAAGAGAACGTTTCTAGCTGATAAACCCTTCGGATAATGAAGGGTTTTTCTTTTCGCTAAATTGGTTTCCGATCCGTTAAATATCCAACCTTGTGTAATTTGTTGTTAAAGATTTTGCGGGCAATTTGAATTCTCCTACTTTTGCCCGACAATTTGAAGAGGAAGGATTTGACTGATTGCAACCTCGAGTTCCGGAATTGTTCCGGATTCTTAAAATGCTAAAGCAGTTCCTACTGAAGTTCTTTCAGTAAGTAAACTTCTTTACCACATTACGTCAAATCGGGTACTCAATTTAAAATGATTGAAAGTTATGGCGTATTTATTCACCTCGGAATCGGTAAGTGAGGGACACCCAGATAAAATTGCAGATCAAATAAGCGATGCGTTGTTGGACAATTTTTTGGCCTTCGACTCAGAAAGTAAAGTAGCTTGTGAGACTTTGGTTACCACAGGACAAGTAATTCTTGCCGGGGAGGTTAAGAGCCATACCTATTTGGATTTACAGCAAATAGCAAGGGATGTCATCAATAAAATAGGTTACACTAAAGGGGAATACCAATTTAGTGGTGATTCCTGTGGGGTTATTTCCTTGATACATGAACAATCCAAGGATATCAATCAAGGTGTTGATAGAGGTACAAAAGAAGAGCAGGGGGCTGGTGACCAGGGAATGATGTTTGGGTATGCCACCAAAGAAACCGAGAATTATATGCCTTTGGCATTGGATATTTCCCATAAAATCCTCCAGGAACTGGCTTTGATGAGAAGGGAGAATAAAGAAATCACTTATCTAAGACCTGATGCAAAGGCGCAGGTGACCATAGAATATTCCAATGAAAATGTACCCCAACGAATTGATACCATTGTAGTTTCTACACAACACGATCAATTTGATGCGGATGACGATAAAATGTTGGAAAAAATAAAAAAGGATATTATTTCCATTCTTATTCCAAAGGTAAAGTCCCAATTACATGAGTCGTTACAAGTATTGTTCGATGATGATATTAACTACCACATCAACCCAACCGGTAAATTTGTTGTCGGTGGGCCACATGGGGATACCGGGTTAACCGGAAGAAAGATTATTGTGGATACCTATGGTGGAAAAGGTGCCCATGGAGGTGGCGCCTTCAGTGGTAAGGATCCAAGTAAGGTAGATAGAAGTGCGGCCTACGCTGCCCGTCATGCGGCCAAGAATTTGGTAGCGGCAGGAGTTGCCGATGAAATCTTGGTGCAGGTAAGTTATGCCATCGGGGTGGTTAAGCCAACGTCCATTTATGTAGATACCTATGGTACCTCTAAAGTGAATTTAAGCGATGGGGAGATTGCTAAGAAAGTAGGAGAATTGTTCGATATGAGGCCTTTTGCCATAGAAGAGCGATTGAAACTGCGCAATCCTATCTATTTTGAAACAGCGGCTTATGGCCACATGGGCAAAGAGCCACAAATGGTAAATAAAGTTTTTGAATCGCCCTATAATGGTAGGATCGAGAAGGAAGTGGAGTTGTTCACTTGGGAAAAATTGGATGCCATAGATAAGGTAAAAGCGGCCTTCCAATTGTAATTTTATTGAAAAGATTAGGAAATTTAAATTTTCCGAACCTATATTTGCAGACCTAAAGTTCAAACACGTATTGAATAGTTATCAAGAAAGGCGGAGGGATTAGACCCTATGAAGCCTTAGCAACCCTTTGCTCCAAAAGCAATGAAGGTGCTAAATTCTGCCCAATTTATGTGGGACAGATAACAAAAACAGGTTGCCCACGGCAACTGTCTTTTCTTTTTAACTTTTTTGATTTTACCTATTCGCATTGTCCGCGGATCAGGGTTTGGCTTTTTTAATTTATTCAGTTTTAACAATTAAAAAAACAAAAATCATGAGTGATCAAAAATTTTCAACAAACGCATTACATGCAGGCCACGACGTGGCGGCCAATGGAGGAACAAGAGCAGTACCTATCTATCAGAGTACGGCCTTTGTCTTTAAGGATTCGGACCATGCAGCCAATCTTTTTGCTTTGGCGGAGCCTGGGAACATCTACACCAGGATCAATAACCCTACCAATGATATTTTAGAGCAGCGCTTGGCCGTTTTGGAAGGCGGAATAGCATCCGTGGTTACGGCTTCCGGAACAGCAGCAATTTCTACGACCTTATTGGTTTTATTAAAAGCGGGCGACCATATTGTGGCTTCCAATAGTTTATATGGGGGTACTTACAATTTATTGAACGTTACACTTCCAAGACTGGGGATCACTACCACTTTTGTAGACCCTTCTGATCCTGCAAATTTTGGCAAGGCGGTTAATGATAATACTAGGGCCATTTTTGTAGAGTCCCTCGGGAATCCTAAATTGGATGTCCTGGATCTGGCTGCAATATCCAAAGAAGCAAAAGCAGCTAAAATTCCCTTTATTGTGGATAATACGGTCGCAACACCTGCCTTGTTAAATCCTATAGCCCATGGTGCCAATATCGTGATCCATTCGTTGACCAAATTTATCAACGGGAATGGAACAGCTCTTGGTGGGGCCATAATAGATGCTGGTACTTTTGATTGGAGCAGTGGCAAATTCCCTGAGTTCACGGAACCATCTGCGGGATACCATGGACTGGTATATCATGAAGCTTTGGGACCGGCAGCATTTATTGCTAAGGTCAGGATTGAAGGATTACGGGATCACGGGGCGGCACTGAGTCCATTTAATGCATTTCAAATTATACAAGGTTTGGAAACTTTGGAGATAAGAATTGCAAAACATAGTGAAAATGCACTGGCACTGGCCCAATGGCTGGAAAGTCGTGATGAGGTGGTTTGGGTGAATTATCCAGGTCTGGAAAGCAGTAAATACAACCAATTGGCCAAAAAATACCTACCTAAAGGTCAGAGTAGTATTGTTACCTTTGGAGTTAAAGGAGGATTCGAGTCTGCCAAAAAAATAGCAGATGAAACCAAAATATTCTCTTTGCTTGCCAATATTGGCGATACAAAATCTTTGATCATACACCCGGCTAGTACCACGCATCAGCAATTGGATGCTGCGGCCCAGGAATCAACAGGCGTGACCACAGATCTAATTAGATTATCTGTAGGACTGGAAAATCTCGAGGATTTAAAGTCGGACTTGGAGCATGCCTTCAAGACCATCGAATTGAGCAATCCCATAGCCTAGTGCGCTATTGGTAATAAAGTAAGAATACCTGTCAACGTTAAGATGACCCATTATGTTAAAGCATTTAAAGATTAAAAATTACACCACTTACAGCGGAAGCAGTTTGGATATTTCCTTGTCCTATCAGTTATTCGGACCCGAATTGCATTCTGCCCCAATAGTCTTGGTGAACCATGCCCTGACCGGTAATTCGGACGTGGCCGGGGAACACGGTTGGTGGTCTGCCTTAATTGGTGACGATAAGTGTATAGATACCAAAAAATATACGGTGCTTTGTTTTAATGTTCCGGGCAATGGGTACGATGGTTTTGTTATTGAGAATTATAAGGATTTTGTGGCCAGGGATATTGCCAATATCTTTTTGCAGGGCCTTGACCTGTTGGATATTAATAGGATATATGCCTTGATCGGGGGATCATTAGGGGGTGGCATCGCTTGGGAAATGGCCGTATTGAACCCTAACCTAACCGAACACCTGATCCCTGTTGCGTCTGACTGGAAGTCCACGGATTGGTTAATTGCAAACTGTCAGATCCAGGAACAGTTTTTGGTGAATTCCAAGCAGCCCGTACAGGATGCCCGTATGCATGCCATGTTGTGCTACAGAACCCCTGAGTCTTTTAAGGAGCGTTTTAAAAGGAGCACCAATGAAGAATTAAAGGTGTTTAATGTGGAAAGTTGGTTGCTGCACCATGGGAACAAGTTGCAGGAGCGGTTTCAATTATCGGCCTACAAACTTGCCAACCAATTATTAAAGACCATAGATGTGACCAGGGACGGAGAGGACCGCTTTATGAAATTGCAGAAGAGCGATACCAATATTCATATCATAGGGGTAGATTCCGATCTGTTCTTTACCGCAAAGGAAAATAAGGAGACCTTTAAACAATGGGCCCAGGCCAATAGCAAGGTGACCTATGGTGAAATCCATTCGCTACACGGGCACGATGCTTTTTTGATAGAGTTTGATCAGGTTCAGGAATTGTTAAAAGGGATTTTTGACCAAAATGGAGATTCCAAGAGGATAAAGGTGCTCAAATTTGGGGGGAAATCTTTGGCCAATGGGGAAGGAATTGAAAGGGTTTTGGATATCATCACCTCCAAAGTGAAGGATGGAGAAAAAATAACAGTGGTATTATCTGCCCGGGACAAGGCTACTGACCAACTGGAGGCCATTTTGGAAAAGGCTGCCAATGGGAAGAATTATGCCAAGGATTTTGAAGCTTTTGAGAAATATCAAAGGCACACCTACAAAAATGTAGATCTGTCCAAGGAGTTTACAGAATTGGTGAAATTGTTCGAAGGGGTTTCCCTTTTGGGGGATTATAGTTCCAAGATCAAGGACCAAGTCTTGTCATATGGAGAGCTTATTTCTGCCAAACTGCTGACGAAGTTATTGGTAGGGAGAGGTGTTAAAGCCAAGTTGCTGGATTCTAGAAATTTGATAAAGACCGATGCCTCTTTTGGAGATGCCCAGGTTTTGGATGGCCTGTCCAGGGATAATGTAGTCTATGAATTTGGGAAATTGGATGCTGATTGCGTCCCTGTTATAGCTGGGTTCATTGCTTCCAATACCGATAATGCCACCACCACCCTGGGTAGAAACGGCAGTAATTATTCTGCTTCCTTATTGGCCAATTATTTAAATGCCGAGGAGTTACAGAGTTATACCCATGTAGATGGGATCTTTACTGCCAATCCGGATTTAGTGCCGGATGCCAAAATTATTTCAGAACTATCCTATGGGGAGGCCAATGAGCTGGCAAATTTTGGGACGACGATCCTGCACGCCAAGACCATTATTCCGCTTATTGAGAAAAATATCCCATTACGGATATTGAACACTTTTAATGATGACAATAAGGGAACCCTCATAAGCGCGAAAACGGATGTTGAAGGCATCAAATCACTTTCCGTCTTTGAACATATGTCACTTATCAATCTGGAAGGACGTGGGCTTTTGGGGAAAGTAGGTGTGGATGCCCGAATTTTTAGAGCTTTGGGGGATAATAAAATTAGTGTGAGCATCATTTCACAAGGATCTTCTGAAAGGGGGATCGGATTGGTAGTGGCCACGGATAAGGCTGTTTTGGCAAAAATGGCCCTGGAAAAGGAATTTGAGCACGATTTCCATTCGCAGGATATCAGTATGATCACGGTGGTGGAAGACGTTTCCATCATCTCCATTGTGGGGGAGGACTTGAGCACTTTTCACAAGCCCTATAATGCGCTGATCAAAAACCAGATAGTTCCCTTATTGTTCAACAATACGGTATCGGGGAAGAATGTGAGCTTGGTCCTAAAAAAGACAGACCTGCACAAGGCCCTTAATGTGATGCACGGCCAGATTTTCGGAATTAGTAAAAAGGTAAATATTGCTGTTTTTGGACATGGCAATGTTGGAGGAACCCTCATTGATCAAATACTGAAATCTTCCAAAAAGATTGAAAAAAGAAATGGGATAAACCTCAATGTTTTTGCCGTGGCAAATTCCAAAAGAGTGCTTTTTAATCCCAAGGGTGTCTCTAAGAACTGGAAGACGGACATAGTTTCCAGGGGCATGGAATACCAACTAAAGGATGTTTTTGATTTTGCGAGGAACCATCATTTGGAAAACTTGATAGCTGTGGACAATACTGCCAATCAGGATTTTGTTGCCCATTATTTCGACTTCGTTGAAAACGGATTCGACCTGGTATCTTCGAATAAAATTGCCAATACCTTGGGATATGATTTCTATCAATTGTTACGGGAAGAACTGGATAAACATCAAAAGCAATACCTTTATGAGACCAATGTGGGGGCAGGGTTGCCTTTGATAGATACCATAAAGCTATTGCATATGTCCGGGGAGAATATCACTAGGATAAAAGGCGTTTTCTCAGGTTCTTTGAGTTATATTTTTAATACCTTTTCCGAGGAGGATGCCTCTTTTTCAAGTATCTTAAAGGAAGCAATGGATAAGGGATTCACCGAGCCGGACCCGAGGGAAGACCTTTCTGGTAATGACGTGGGTAGAAAATTACTTATTTTGGCCAGGGAACTGGATCTGAGCAATGAATTTTCGGATATTGAGATCCAAAATTTGATTCCCAGTGAATTGAGGGAAGGTACAGCTTCTGACTTCTTGCAGCATTTGGAAGTGTTGGATGAAAAGTTCAAGAGTATTAAGGAGCAACAAAAACCAAACCATGTGTTGCGGTATGTGGGAGAGCTATCTGGGGACTTGCAACAGGAAAAGGGAGTCTTGCAGGTAAAATTAGTCTCGGTTCCCAAGGAAAGTGCTTTGGGACAAGTAAAAGGATCTGACTCTATCATTGAGATTTACACGGAATCATACGGTGAAAAACCCTTGGTCATACAAGGAGCGGGAGCAGGTGCGGCAGTAACAGCAAGAGGGGTGTTTGGCGATATATTACGAATTACAGAGAAAAGTTGATTATGAAAAAAAAGCAGTTTGAAACGGAAGCAATTCGCACACAAATGGAACGAAGTCAGTATTTGGAGCATTCAACGCCCATGTACCTTACGTCCAGTTTTGTATTTGAGGATGCAGAAGACATGCGCGCTTCCTTTGCAGAGGAAAAGGAAAGAAATATATATTCAAGATATAGCAACCCCAATTCTTCGGAATTTATTGAAAAAGTATGTAAAATGGAAGGCGCAGAAGACGGCTTCGCCTTTGCGTCGGGAATGGCAGCTGTTTTTTCAACCTTTGCTGCCCTTTTGGAAAGTGGAGACCATATTATTTCTTGTAGAAGTGTTTTTGGCTCTACCCATAGTCTCTTTACCCAATTTTTTCCGAAGTGGAATATCAATACCAGTTATTTCAACATAAATGAGGTAGATACCATTGAGGGGCTAATCACCCCAAAAACCAAAATACTTTATGCAGAATCGCCTACCAATCCTGGGGTTGATATCCTCGATCTGGAGGTATTGGGAGCGATTGCCAATAAGCACAATTTGATCTTTATAGTGGACAATTGTTTTGCTTCCCCATATTTGCAGCAACCCATTAAATTTGGTGCCCATCTGGTGATACATTCCGGGACCAAACTTATGGATGGCCAAGGCCGTGTATTGGCAGGGATTACTGTGGGAGGAAAGGAGTTGATGGAAAAAGTGTATCGTTTTTCACGAATTACCGGTCCGGCATTATCCCCTTTTAACGCCTGGGTGTTATCTAAAAGTTTGGAGACCTTGTCCGTAAGGGTAGACCGACATTGTGAGAATGCTTTAAAACTAGCCCAATTCTTGGAAGAACATCCCAAGGTAAATTGGGTAAAATATCCATTTTTAAAATCGCACCCCCAATACGAAATCGCCAAAAGGCAAATGAAAGCTGGCGGTTGTGTGGTTGCCTTTGATGTAAAGGGAGGAGTAGAGGCGGGAAGGAAATTCTTTGATGCCATAAAATTACTGTCCTTGTCTGCTAATTTGGGTGATGCAAGAAGTATTGTAACACACCCTGCATCCACGACCCATAGCAAGTTAACCACCGAAGAACGATTGGGCGCTGGGATAACAGATGGTATGGTAAGGGTTTCCGTAGGCCTGGAACACATAGATGACATTATTGCCGATATTGATCAGGCATTGGCGTAAGACTTTGGGTATTGGGATAGGCTGAAAAAAAGGGGAGTTTATGGCGCAACAAGCAATACCAAATTTTCCTATATTCGTAGTATGCTTTCTAAGAAGACCAAGTACGGATTAAAGGCGCTCACCTTTTTGGCCAACCAAAAAGATAGGGAGCCCGTTCAAATTGCTGAAATTGCCAATCACGAGAATATTTCACAAAAATTTTTGGAAAGCATTCTGTTAACCTTGCGTAAAACAGGCTTTTTAGGATCAAAAAAAGGAAAGGGTGGGGGGTATTACCTCATTAAGGACCCCAAAGATATTCCAATGACCACGGTGATGAGGGTTTTGGAAGGTCCTATTGCCCTTGTTCCCTGTGTCAGCCTTAATTTTTACGAAAAATGCAGTGACTGTCCAGATGAGGAAAGTTGTTCCGTTCACAAGCTTATGATTCAAGTGAGGGACAGTACGTTAGAGGTTTTTGGCAGCAATACCCTCGCCGATTTAATGTCCTAAGCGCATTTTTAGTACTACTCCTGCTATATTTATTAGGAAATCCTCAAAAATCATCCTTCTTTTTCATTAATCTACTAAAACTATAGGGCAAAAGTAATATTGGTCAATCTTTTGCCTATAAAAGTAAAAATTAATTTTACTTTTGCTTACTCTACTAAATCTATAGGGATTAGTATTTTAAATTGTTTCACATGATAGCAGATCAATTGATATTAGGTAAAAAAGCGAGTAGTACCAGCTATAAGTCCGACAAGAAAACTGAGCAGCCAAAAAGGAGTATTGTTAAATCCATTAGCTGGAGGATTATTGGTACCATTGATACCATTTTAATTTCTTGGATTGTTACAGGTACTGCAAAGGTGGCTTTTTCAATCGGATTGGTAGAATTGTTTACTAAGATGCTATTGTACTTTTTTCATGAAAGAGCATGGAATTCCATTAACTGGGGCAAGTAATTAGAGAATCAGTTTTAAGCGTATTAAATCAGGAAAAATGAAGTTTACGGAACAACAGATAAAAGATCTTAATGCCCAATTCAAGGGCATACCACCAGAAGAAATTATTTCTTGGGCTTTGCAATACGCTAAAAACGCGGTGGTAACCACTAATTTTCGACCTTATGAAGTGGCAATACTTCATGCGGTGACTGATATAGAAAAAGATGTTCCGGTAATCTGGTGCGATACGGGCTACAATACCCCCAATACATACAAACATGCCGAGGAGTTAATCGCTAAACTGGACTTGAACATTAAGTTATACGTGCCAAAGCAAACAGCAGCGCACAGGGATGCTGTTTTGGGAATTCCAGGAATTGAAGACCCAAACCATGCCATTTTCACAGAACAGGTGAAATTGGAACCTTTTAAAAGAGCAATGGCAGAGCATAAGCCAGATGTGTGGTTCACCAATTTAAGAAAAGGGCAGACCGCCCTGCGTGATACTTTGGATATTTTGAGCCAAAGCAAGGATGGTGTATTAAAGGTGAGTCCATTTTACCATTGGAATGATGCGCAATTGGATGCCTATCTCGCAAATCTTGGGTTGCCCAATGAACATAAATATTTTGACCCGACCAAAGTACTGGACAATCGGGAGTGTGGATTACACACCTAATTAGAGGAAAGCAGCAATCAATTTTTCCTGTCATAATTGAAAAAGGAAATCAAAAAAGATATAGTTTGGAAACAGCAACATTAGATTCAAAACAAACAACAAAAATTTCACAATCAAGGGTTTTGCAAACCAATGCCTTGGAGAATGAGGCCATTTACATCTTTAGGGAAGTGGTGGCACAGTTCGAAAGACCTGTATTGTTATTTTCTGGAGGTAAGGATTCCATTACTTTGGTCCGATTGGCGCAGAAGGCATTCTTTCCTGCAAAAATCCCATTTCCTTTAATGCATATCGATACTGGACACAATTTCCCGGAAACCATAGAATTCAGGGATAAACTGGCGAAGGAACTGGGCGTGGAACTCATCATCCGTAATGTGCAGGATTCAATAGATCAAGGGAAAGTAGTTGAGGAAACTGGAAAATATGCCAGTAGGAATATGTTGCAGACCACGACCCTTTTGGATGCAATCGAGGAATTTAAGTTCGATGCCTGTATTGGTGGTGCCAGAAGAGATGAGGAAAAGGCCAGGGCAAAAGAACGTATTTTTTCTGTCCGCGACGATTTTGGACAATGGGACGAAAAAAATCAGCGTCCAGAATTGTTCGATATGCTCAATGGACAAATAGAGATTGGTCAGAATGTAAGGGTCTTCCCTATCAGTAACTGGACAGAATTGGATGTGTGGAGCTACATACAAAAGGAGGAGATTGAAATCCCATCCATTTATTTTGCACACCAACGTAATATTTTTGAAAGGGACGGATTGATCTGGTCGGCAGAGGACGGAGTAGTGTTTCGTGCGGAAGATGAAAAGGTAGAGGAACGTACAGTAAGATTTAGAACTGTTGGGGATATGTCCTGTACAGCTGCCGTTCTATCACATGCAGATACCATTGATAAGGTGGTTGCTGAAATTCGTGAATCAAAAATTTCAGAAAGAGGTGCCCGTATTGACGATAAGCGTTCCGAGGCGGCCATGGAAAAACGCAAGCAACAAGGATATTTCTAAAGCATTGATCCGTAATCGGGAAGATGTAAATCAAAAGCAATAGATCAAACAAAAAAATCCTTTCATAAGGAGAGGTTCATAAAGGCATGGAAGTACTAAAAATAGCAACAGCAGGAAGTGTGGATGATGGGAAGAGCACCTTAATTGGAAGGTTGCTTTACGATACAAAATCCCTCACCGATGATAAGTTGGAGGCCATAGAGAAAAGTAGCAGGCAGAGAGGTTATGATTATTTGGATTTCTCATTGGCTACGGACGGACTTGTGGCCGAAAGGGAACAGGGGATTACCATTGATGTGGCCCATATCTATTTTTCCACACCCACCAAAAGTTATATAATTGCCGATACCCCTGGGCATGTTGAGTATACCAGGAACATGGTAACCGGAGCATCTACATCCCAAGTGGCCATTATCCTGATCGATGCAAGAAAAGGGGTGATCGAGCAGACCTATCGACATTTCTTCATCAATAACCTTTTAAAGGTAAAGGACGTGATCGTGGCGGTCAACAAAATGGATCTGGTAGATTATTCAGAAGAGGTGTTCAATGATATTAAAAGGGATTTTGAGGCCTTAAATGCGAAGAGCACCTACCAGGAACAAAACGTGAGTTATATTCCAGTAAGTGCGCTAAAAGGCGACAATATTGTGAAACGAACGGATGCTATGACTTGGTACGATGGGGACACCATTCTTGGACATTTAGAAAATTTGGAAGCCGCTGATGTATATGATAAGGGGCAAGTACGTTTTCCAGTTCAGTCGGTCATCCGACCCAAAATGGATGAATACCATGATTTTAGAGGCTATGCCGGTAAAATATATGGTGGTAGCTTAAAAGTGGGGGACAGTGTAACCGTGTTGCCATCTTTAAGGCAATCCAAAGTAAAGGAAATTTACTTTTTTGATAAAAAATATGATGAGGCCGTTGCAGGTAGTTCCGTTAATATCACCTTGGAGGATGATATCAATATCACCAGAGGGGATATGTTGGTAAAGAGCAAGGAGCTTCCAAAAATTGAAAAACAGATTACGGCAACTGTATGTTGGATGGATAGTAAACAACTGCAACCAGGAGCTAAATATATGGTTCAGCATAACACCAATAAGGTATTGTCCAAAATTGATGCCATTAAAAATGTGGTATCTACAGAATACACGGGCGTACATGATGCCAATAATAAATTGGCCTTGAACGAAATTGGGGAAGTGAGCATCAAATTGAGCAAGCCAATTTATTTTGATGCGTACAAAGACAACAAAGCCAATGGGTCATTTATCTTGATAGATACCCAATCCAATACCACGGCAGGCGTTGGTTTTATAAACTGATCCCATTTGTAAATAAATAAAGTAAGGCGCTCTTTTTATATTTATCCTATTAAATACATAGAATAAATAGGGATATATTAAAAACGCCAGTAATAATTAGAGAAGCGGTCCTATGCAGAGTTTTAGAACAGAAATAGAAAATCCAGTAGTACAAAAGGATATTATTGACTTGGAGGCCAAAATACGCCAGTTCCATGAAGGAAAGCTAGACGAAGAAAAGTTTAGAAGCCTTCGTTTGGCAAGGGGTGTTTATGGGCAACGTCAGGAAGGGGTGCAAATGATTCGTATCAAATTGCCTTATGGAAAAGTTTCCTCCAACCAATTACGAAGGATATGTGATGTTTCGGAAGAATATTCCACTGGGCGTTTACATATTACCACAAGACAGGATATACAGATCCATTATGTGGATCTTAACAGAACCCCTGAACTTTGGTCCCAATTGGAAAAGGACGATATCACCTTACGGGAAGCCTGTGGTAACACCGTTAGAAACGTAACGGCAAGTGAAACGGCGGGGATAGATACAGAGGAACCTTTTGATGTATCTCCGTATGCACATGCCTTATTCCAATATTTTTTAAGGAATCCTGTCAGTCAGGAAATGGGAAGGAAGTTTAAAGTTTCTTTTTCAGCCAGTGATGCGGATACGGGACTTTCCTATATGCACGATCTTGGCTTTATTGCCAAACTCCAAAATGGGGTTCCTGGTTTTAAAGTGATGTTAGGTGGCGGCTTGGGTTCCCAGCCCCGTCATGCGGATGAATTGTTTTCCTATTTACCAAGTGATCAAATTATTCCTTTGATGGAAGGGGTTGTAAGAGTTTTCGACCGATATGGGGAACGAAAAAGCAGGGCCAAAGCTAGGATGAAATTCTTAATAAAGGACTTGGGTCTGGATGGCTTTAAAGAATTATTGGAAGCCGAACAAAAGGCTCTTCCTTTTAAAACGTACCCTATTGATGCCAATGCCTACCCACAAGCTCAAATAGCCGATGTAACGGCGCCAGAGGTAACAATTGCGGATCAAGAGGCATTTGAAAATTGGAAGGCAACCAATATTGTGCCCCAAAAACAAACAGGTTTTGTAGCGATAGGGGTGAAGGTAAAATTAGGTGATTTTTATATAGACAAGGCTCGTGCCTTGGCAGATCTAGTAGAAAAGTACGCTGCAGGCGAAATTCGTCTTTCACTGCGTCAAAATATTCTGATCCCTTATGTAAAAGAAGCCTTGCTTCCGTTTTTTTACACAGAATTGGAAAAACTTGGATTTGCAGAAGCTGGTTACAATAAAGCGTTGGACATCACGGCATGTCCGGGAACCGATACCTGTAACTTGGGGATTGCCAGTAGTACAGGAATTGCGGCGGAGTTGGAACGGGTGATAGCGGCAGAATATCCGCAATACATCAAAAATCCGGACGTGGTCATTAAAATCAGTGGTTGTATGAATGCCTGTGGGCAGCACAATATGGCCAATATTGGTTTTCAGGGCATGTCGATCAGGACCAAAGAGAAATTAGTGGCCCCAGCGCTACAGGTGTTATTGGGCGGTGGAAATATTGGCAATGGAAAAGGATTATTTGCAGATAAGGTCATTAAAGTACCGAGCAAAAGGGGACCGGAAGCCTTGCGATTGATATTGAACGATTTTGAAGCCAACGGCAACGGACTATCCTTTGTGGATTACTACGTAGAGAAGGGACAAATTTATTTTTACGACTTCTTAAAGCCTTTGGCAGATATTGAAAATCTGACTCAAGATGACTTTATCGATTGGGGCAATACAGAGGAATATGTCCAAGCTATTGGGGTTGGTGAGTGTGCTGGGGTGGTCATTGATTTGATCGCTACCCTGCTGTACGAGTCAGAGGAGAAGATCGCCAATGCACAGATTGCCTTGGAGGATAAAAAATGGGCTGCCAGTATCTACCATTCCTATGCTTCTATGGTCAATTCTGCAAAAGCATTGTTGACATCGGAAAATCACAAAACGAATACACATGCAGGCATTATCAAGGATTTTGATACTGTTTTTGTGACTTCGGATAAAATAAGCCTGGATACTTCTTTTGAAGTCCTCGCTTTGCAATTGAACAAAAATGAACCAACTGAGGCCTTTGCCAAAGCTTATGTGAAAGATGCGAATGCATTTTTGAAGAAAGTGGCGGCCTACAGAAAATTGGAATTGGAACATGTATAAAGAACCTAAATTAACGGTTGTAGGGGCAGGACCTGGCGATGTGGAGCTGATAACCTTAAAGGCGATCAAAGCACTGGCATCTGCGGATGTTGTTCTCTATGATGCCTTGGTGGATCCGGAGTTGTTGGCGTATGCCGAGCATTCGGAACATATTTTCGTAGGCAAGCGCAAAGGATGTTATGCTTATCAACAAGACCAGATCAACGAACTGATTATTAGTAGGGCACATGCATATGGACATGTGGTACGCCTAAAAGGTGGTGACCCCTTTGTGTTTGGTAGGGGAGCTGAAGAAATGGAATATGCTGCAAAGGCAGGTTTAGCTGTAGCCATGGTTCCAGGGATTTCATCTTCAGTGGCAGTGCCGGCATCCCAAAATATACCGGTGACCAAAAGAGGAGCGGCAGAAAGTTTCTGGGTGATCACAGGAACCACAAAAGACCATCAGTTATCCACTGATGTAGCCTTGGCGGCAAAGAGCAATGCCACCGTAGTGATATTGATGGGCATGTCCAAGTTGCCAGCAATTGTAGAGCTGTTCAAGCAGGAAGGTAAATCAGAATTGCCAATTGCCATAATCCAAAATGGTACTAGGGATGATGAAAAAGTAGGCGTTGCAAAAATAGCAACCATAGAAGCTGAGGTGGCCAGACAAGAATTGGCAAATCCGGCGATAATAATAATTGGAGAAGTAGTTAAACACAGGGCCGCCATTTTAGAGGTTGCCCAAGAATATAAACAAGTAGAAAGTCAGAAGTTATGATAAAGACAGATATACTGATCATTGGAGCGGGACCTACGGGATTGTTCACTGTTTTTGAAGCAGGATTATTGAAATTGAAAACGCATTTAATAGACGCATTGCCACAACCAGGGGGACAATGTTCTGAGATCTATCCAAAGAAACCCATATACGATATTCCAGCATTTCCAGAAATCTTGGCTGGAGATCTTGTAAACAACCTTATGGAGCAAATAAGGCCATTTAATGCAGGTTTCACGTTAGGAGAAAGGGCTGAAACCTTGGAAAGGTTAGATGATGATACGTTTATCGTTACTACCAATAAAGGGACAAAGCACCATGCACCAGTAGTTGTCATCGCGGGAGGGTTAGGTTCTTTTGAACCTAGAAAGCCATTGATTCCGAATATTGCAAATTACGAGGACAAAGGGGTTTCTTATATGATCAAGGACCCTGAGGTATACCGCGATAAAAAAGTGGTGATTGCCGGGGGTGGAGATTCTGCTTTGGATTGGGCCATTTTCTTGACCAATGTAGCTTCAGAAGTTTCTTTGGTTCACCGTAGGAATGAGTTTAGAGGGGCCTTGGATTCCGTTGAAAAAGCGGCAGAATTGGCAAAATTGGGCAAGATCCGATTGTTTACAGAGGCTGAGGTGGTGTCCGTTCAGGGAAAAGATACCTTGGAGGCAGTAGTGATCAAACATAACGATGCCGAAAAAGGGGAGACCTTTTTGGAAGTGGATGATTTTATTCCGCTTTTTGGGCTCTCACCAAAACTGGGACCCATTGGGAGCTGGGGCTTGGAAATTGAGAAAAATGCCATTAAAGTGGATAATGCTTAT
Organism: Sediminicola sp. YIK13; assembly: GCF_001430825.1. Lineage (GTDB taxonomy): Bacteria > Bacteroidota > Bacteroidia > Flavobacteriales > Flavobacteriaceae > Sediminicola. The sequence continues at coordinate 3,448,878 of NZ_CP010535.1, forward strand.
GATTACCAAACCAATATCCCTGGCGTTTACGCCATAGGTGATGTCAATACCTATCCTGGCAAGCTTAAATTGATCTTATCAGGATTCCATGAAGCTGCCGTAATGTGCCAGAGTGCCTATCAACGCATAAATCCAGGCAAGAGATATGTTATGAAATACACAACTGTTGGTGGGGTTGAAGGATTTGATGGTTCCAAAAAAGAAGCCAAAAAGGAAGTTGTACAGAGTATATTAGCTTAGATTATATTTGAATTAGTCTAAAAAACCTTCCAGATTACAATCTATCTGGAAGGTTTTAAAAAAAGCATACTTTCCTTGTTTTTAATAATGCTGTGACGTTACTTTGCAGCTAGTTCATTACCAAAACTGAAAACGTTATCAAGAAAGGCGGAGGGATTAGACCCAATGAAGCCTTAGCAACCCTTTTTTCAATACCCTTTCCTAGAGGGATGAACAAAGAAGGTGCTACATTCTAATCCATGTGCTGTTCCTTTTAAGGAGCGTTTAGTGCGGGAGTAGATAACTCAAAGAAAGACAACATTGTCTACACTTTTCCTTACTTGATAGTATAATTTTATTGGTCCTTGGTCATTTTGATCCTGGCCCTGATTTTGTCGTTGACTTTGTTGGAACAACAAGATAGTTAAGGCCAAAATCAGCCCATTTGGGATTGCGTTTGATATTTGGGGGAACACAAAGTGAAGATTATGAAGAATATTAAGGAATTATTGACAGAACGTGTGCTGGTACTGGATGGTGCCATGGGTACCATGCTCCAACGCTATAAATTCACCGAGGAAGATTTTAGGGGCGAACGCTTTAAGGATTGGGGCCATCCCTTACAAGGGAACAATGACTTGCTTTCATTGACCCAACCAGATGCCATTGCGGAAGTACACCGCAAGTATTTTGAAGCTGGGGCCGACATTGTGGAAACCAATACCTTCTCCGGAACTACCATTGCCATGGCCGATTACAACATGGAAACGTTGGTGTACGAATTAAATTATGAATCGGCGCGTATTGCTAAAAAGGTTGCCGATGAATTCACGGCCAAGAATCCCGATAAACCGAGATTCGTGGCGGGGAGCATAGGACCCACCAATAAAACGGCAAGTATGTCCCCAGATGTAAACGATCCCGGTTTCAGGGCCATTTCCTTTGATGATCTTAGAATTGCCTATAAGCAGCAAGTTGAGGCTTTATTGGACGGAGGATCGGATCTTTTATTGGTAGAAACCATTTTTGATACGCTCAATGCCAAAGCGGCCCTTTTTGCCATAGAGGAAGTAAAGGAGGAAAGGGGCGTAGAGATACCTATTATGGTCAGTGGTACCATTACTGATGCTTCAGGAAGAACCTTATCCGGGCAAACAGCGGAAGCATTTTTGATATCGATAAGTCATATCCCTATCCTATCCGTAGGTTTTAATTGTGCCTTGGGAGCCAATCAATTGGTGCCCCATTTGGAGGTATTGTCTGGAAAAACAGAATTTTTTGTCTCGGCACACCCCAATGCGGGGTTGCCAAATGCCTTTGGGGAATATGACGAAACACCCCCCCAGATGGCTGCTCAGATAAAGGAATATTTGGAAAAAGGATTGGTAAATATAGTTGGAGGTTGCTGTGGGACCACTCCGGCACATATCAGGGCCATAGCCGATCTGGCAGAAAATTTTAAGCCGAGAAAGTTGTTGGTTGATAGTATATAGTTGAAGGAAAGATAAATGAGCATTATAAAGCCAAAATATTTAAAATTATCGGGTCTTGAGCCCTTGGTCATCACTCCAGAAAGTAATTTCGTGAACGTGGGGGAGCGCACCAATGTAGCCGGATCTAAAAAGTTCCTTCGTCTAATCAAAGAAGAGAAATTTGAAGAGGCCTTGGATATTGCGCGCGACCAGGTAGAAGGGGGAGCTCAGATCATCGATGTCAATATGGACGACGGACTCATAGATGGGAAAGAGGCCATGGTGAAATTCCTGAATCTAATAGTCGCCGAACCAGACATTTCCCGTGTGCCAATCATGATAGATAGTTCCAAATGGGAGATCATTGAAGCTGGCCTTCAGGTAGTCCAAGGGAAATGTGTGGTGAACTCCATCAGTTTAAAGGAGGGGGAAGCAGAATTTATCCACCATGCCAAATTGGTAAAAAGATATGGGGCTGCAGTTATCGTCATGGCCTTTGATGAGGTGGGACAGGCAGATAATTATGAGCGCAGGCTGGAAATCAGCAAGCGTTCCTATGATATCTTGGTGAACAAGGTGAAGTTTGCTCCTGAGAATATCATATTTGATCTCAATGTCTTTCCTGTGGCCACGGGAATGGATGAGCACAAGCGTAATGCCCTCGATTTTATTGAAGCTACGGCTTGGGTAAAAAAGAACCTCCCGCATTGCAGTGTCAGTGGGGGTGTGAGCAACGTGTCCTTTTCCTTTAGAGGCAACAATCCGGTTAGGGAAGCCATGCATTCTGTGTTCCTTTACCACGCCATAAAAGCAGGGATGAACATAGGTATTGTAAACCCCACTATGTTGGAAGTATACGATGATATTCCCAAGGATCTCTTGGACCGTGTAGAAGACGTTATTTTGAACAGAAGGGACGATGCCACGGAACGTTTGCTGGACTTTGCCGAAACCGTAGTTGGCACAGCCAAGGAAAGCAAGGTAGACCTTACTTGGAGAACGGAATCCCTACAGAATAGGATCACCAGAGCCTTGGTCAAAGGAATAGACCAGTACATCATTGAAGATGTGGAGGAAGCCAGACAGAGTGTGGACAAGCCCATTAAGGTGATCGAAGGCCATCTGATGACAGGGATGAATGTGGTAGGTGACCTATTTGGAAGTGGGAAGATGTTTTTACCACAGGTTGTTAAGTCGGCTCGGGTTATGAAGAAGGCCGTGGCTTATTTACTGCCTTATATAGAGGAGGAAAAGTTGAAGAATCCCCTACCTGAAGGCAGCAGTTCTTCGGCAGGAAAAATATTGATGGCAACCGTAAAAGGGGATGTGCACGATATTGGAAAGAATATTGTGAGTGTGGTTCTTGCATGCAATAACTATGAGATTATAGACCTTGGGGTTATGGTGCCCCCAGAAAAGATTATCAATGCTGCCAAAGAGCATCAGGTAGATATTATAGGGCTCAGTGGCCTGATCACCCCATCTTTGGATGAGATGGTTTATTTGGCCAAGGAAATGGAACGTCAGAATTTTTCCGTACCCTTATTGATAGGAGGAGCTACCACCAGCAAGGCCCATACAGCGGTTAAGATAGATCCACAGTATAAGAATACAGTAGTCCATGTGAACGATGCCTCCAGGGCCGTGACCGTAGTGGGGGACCTGTTGCAAAAAGAAACATCAAGGACCTATAAGGATTCCATTAAATTGGATTACGAGGAATTCAGAACTCAATTTGCCAAACGGGGGAAGCGTAAGGAGTATTTGCCATTGTCTGAAGCGCGTACCAATAAATATAAAATTGATTGGAACGAAAAGGACATCGCTGTACCAAAAAATATGGGGGTACAGGTGATCAAGGATTTAGAGCTTCGAAAATTAAAGGATTTTATTGATTGGACCCCATTTTTTAGAAGTTGGGAGCTCCATGGAAAGTATCCTGCGATCTTAACCGATGAGGTGGTGGGAAAGGAAGCAACCGAACTTTTTAAGGATGCCCAAACCTTATTGGAAAAGATCTTCGATGAGAAATTGCTTACTGCCAAAGCGGTTTTTGGGCTGTTTCAGGCAAATAGCATTAATGATGACGATATTGAGGTGATCGTGCCACCAGGGCATCATGCCAAAAAACACCAAGGAGAAAAGAAATTTGTGTTTCGGACCTTGAGACAACAATTGAAAAAATATGAGGGCAAACCAAATTTTGCCCTAGCGGATTATATAGCCCCAAAGGAATCGGGGATTGAGGATTATATGGGCTTCTTTTGTGTTTCTACAGGGTTTGGCACCGCCGAGTTGGCCGCGGATTATGAAAAGGATCTGGATGATTACAATTCCATAATGATCAAAGCATTATCGGACCGTTTGGCCGAGGCCTTTGCCGAGTATTTGCACAAGGAGGTAAGAACTGATCATTGGGGGTATGCCTCCGATGAGCGATTGACCAATGAAGAGTTGATCTCAGAATCATATAAAGGAATAAGACCGGCCCCAGGGTATCCGGCATGTCCCGACCATTTGGAAAAATTGACCATTTGGGAACTGTTAAGGGTAAAACAGCGTATTGGTGTTAAACTTACCGATAGCTTGGCAATGTGGCCTGCGGCCAGTGTGAGCGGCTACTATTTTGCCCATCCTGAGGCCAGATATTTTGGGGTAGGAAAAATAAAGGAAGATCAGGTGTATGATTTTGCAAAACGCAAGGCAATCTCAGAAGAAATGGCTGAAAAATGGTTGGCGCCAAATATTGCCGATGATTGACGGAGTCTTTTAATGAAAACAGAATTGCGTTAGGGATAGGAGCGATATCATTTTTATGAAGGTCTAAAAGTATTGGAAACAACTGAGGCCATGAGCATAAAAATATGTAGCGGATAGCCCGGTGATACGCCCAAAGAGAATTAATAACAAAGTAAAATACCCCAAACAAGCCGAAACTTATATAAGATTAGGCTGGGGAAAGAATATGAAAGTAACAGATCACATAAAAAACGCCGAAGGTAAAACCTTGTTCTCATTTGAGATCATCCCCCCGGTGAAGGGCAAAAATATTCAGGAGTTATACGACAATATAGACCCATTGATGGAATTTAAGCCCCCCTTTATAGATGTGACCACATCAAGGGAAGAATATGTATATATTGACAGGGACGGGCTTTTGGACAAGAAATTGACCCGTATGCGCCCAGGAACTGTTGGGATCTGTGCCTCCATAAAACATAAATACGATGTGGATACCGTACCCCACGTGCTCTGCGGAGGGTTTACCAAGGAGGAAACGGAATACCTTTTAGTGGATTGCCATTATTTGGGCATCCAAAATGTAATGGCCCTAAGGGGAGACGCTATGAAGGATGAAAAATATTTCAATCCTATACAGGGGGGGCATACCTATGCCACTGGCTTGGTAAAACAGATCCAAAACTTAAACCGAGGTAAATATTTGCACGAAGTGATCGAGACCGATGAATGTGCCGACTTTTGTATTGGGGTGGCGGGTTATCCCGAAAAGCATTTGGAGGCTCCTTCTTTGCAATCCGATCTAAAAAGGTTGAAGGAAAAGGTAGATGCAGGGGCGGATTATGTAGTGACCCAAATGTTTTTTGACAACCAGAAATACTTCCAATTTGTGGAAGCTGCCAAAGCTATGGGAATTAATGTACCCATCATCCCGGGGATAAAACCCATTGCCATAAAAAGGCATTTACAATTGTTGCCACAGGTATTTAGGATAGATATCCCACAGGAATTGATAGAAGCCGTGGATGACTGCAAAAATAACGCTGCCGTGCGTCAAATTGGGATAGAATGGGCCATTCAACAATCCAACGAGCTAAAGGCAGCAGGCGTTCCCGTCTTGCATTATTATTCCATGGGAAAATCGGATAACATTAAGGCGATAGCGAAGGGAGTGTTTTAATGGAATCTTCGTTTCCAAAAAAAAAAGTCAGAGTAGAGCACAAGTTGGATTCTAATCTAAGATTTGGCATTTGCAATGCGGAACGACTTAAATCTATTTGCTATTTTTACACCCCATGAATCGAAACCTATTTCTCGCCTTCTTTCTTGTAGGTGCTCTTTGCTTTTCTCAGACAGTTGATGTTCCTGAAAAATATACGGTAGATGTCAATCAGTTTTATGGTTCCGTAATTCTGCACAACCCAGACATCTCCCATTTGATCTCTGCCCATCCAGGCGGATTGATCCTTGGGGTGAATAGAAAGACCTACGGTTTTGAGGAATGGGAGGCGGCATATAATTATCCGGATGTGGGCTATTCGTTCATCTATCAGGATATGAACAATTCTACCCTTGGTAAGAACTACGGGTTATACGCCCATTACAATTTCTATTTACTCAATAGAAACCTTCAATTCAGAATCGGTCAGGGGATTGCCTATACTACGAATCCGTATGAAAAAGTAGAAAATTTCAGGAATAACGCCTATGGATCTGACTTTTTGAGTTCTACCTATTTAATGTTGAACTATCATAAGGGGAATATTTTTAAGGGATTGGGGTTTAATGCAGGATTATCCTTGATACATTATTCCAATGCCAATTTTAGGGCTCCCAATACATCTACCAATACCCTGGCTTTTAATGTAGGGCTGGTGTATGATTTGGACGGTGGGAAGACCATAGATTACCTACCTGCACAAGCGGGTGAAAAAATTTCGGAACCTATCCGTTATAATTTTGTATTTAGATCGGGACTAAACGAAAGTGATGTAGTCAATTCCGGGCAGTATCCTTTTTATATTGTTTCGGCCTATGCGGATAAAAGATTGGGAAGAAAAAGTGCCCTTCAATTGGGAGGGGATGTGTTTTTCTCTAAATTTTTAAAGGAATTGATCAGGTTCCAATCCATAGCTTTTCCAGAATTGGAAGTTTCAGCTGATGACGATTATAAAAGGGTGGGGTTATTTATAGGTCACGAACTTTTTATCAATCAAATGTCAGTCACCTCACAATTGGGCTATTACGTGTATTATCCCTTTGATTTTGAAGGAAGGATTTACAATAGAATTGGTCTAAAACGTTACTTTGGTGATAAGCTATTTGCGGCCATTACCTTAAAATCCCACGGGGCAAAAGCAGAAGCTGTAGAATTCGGAATCGGGATACGGTTATAATAATGGCCGATAGAAATGCAAATTATTTGATACTAGTAATATTAAAAATAATGATCAAAATATTTAGAACTGTACCTTTTTTGTTGTTGGTGCTCCTTACTTCTTGCAACGGGGAGAACGCACCCGATTGTTTTCAAAATGCCGGGGACTTGGTATTGGAGGAAGTGGTTGTTGCTGAATTCAACAGAATAACGATTTACGATAATGTAGAATTGATTTTAAAACAAGGAGATGTTACCAAGGTGGAAATTGAAACAGGGGAATTCCTGAGAAACGAAGTAACCGCCGAGGTAGTTGAAGGCAGACTGTTATTGCGGGATGAAAACAATTGTAATTTTACCCGTAAATACAACCTCACAAAGATTTACGTGACAGCACCAGATATTGTGGAGATAAGAAGCAGTACCGGTTTTCCTATCACCAGCGATGGTGTTCTGGAGTTCCAAAACTTAACGTTGCTCTCTGAATCTTTTACAGTTCCCGATGCTGAAAACACAAGTGGTTCCTTTGATTTGGAATTAAATGCGGAAACGGTTCGTATCGTTTCCAATGGGATATCCTATTTTAAATTACGGGGAAATACCGTGAATTTCAACATTGTTTTTGCTGCCGGGGATTCCCGCTTGGAGGCCAATGAATTAATATCGGATAATATCATTCTAAGCCATAGGGGAACCAATGATATGCTCCTGCGCCCAACACAATCCCTAAAGGGTACTTTAAGAGGCACGGGAGACGTTATTAGTTATGAAAGACCAGCGGTGATAGAGGTTGAGGAAATTTATAAAGGGCGACTGATTTTCAAGGATTAGGTTTTCAAAGAGTTGTGCTTCGTTGCACTTGGTAAGGATTTGTCCAGAATCCCGGTTCAAATAGTTTGAACGGATACAGTTTTGATTATATTTAGGTACATATGACCTTTCCACTTTTTACATACCTCAAGAATTTCTTTGTTTCCAAAAGATTAATTGGTGGAGGTTTAGTTCCCGAAAACTTGAGCCAAGCGGATGTTTTATTGCAAGGGCTCATCAAGGAGAACAAGATACCGGGTTTGGCCGTTACGGTTTTAAAAGAAGGAGTCACCATTTTTCAAAAAGGGTACGGTTATGCCGACCTGGATTCCAAAAAGGGAGTGGATCCAAGGAAAACCATATTTAGGATTGCCAGCGTATCCAAACCCATAGCCGCCACGGCTTTGGCCCAAATGGTTGAAGACAATCTTATAAATCTGGATGCTTCATTTTATAAATACGTGCCCTATTTTCCGAAAAAGCAATATGACTTTACAATTCGTCATTTGGCGGGTCACACGGCAGGTATAAGAGGATACAAGGGGAAGGAGTATGGGTTGAATAAGCCATACTCTATTAAGGAAAGCATAGAGATTTTTAAGGATTCGGATCTGCTTTTTAAACCCGGAACAAGTTATCATTACAATAGTTTTGACTGGGTGATGGTCTCCCTTGCTATGCAGGAGGCCAGTGGGTTGCCATTTGATGAGTATGTCAGGGAAAAGGTGCTGCTGCCATTACAATTGTACAATACAACTCCGGAAGTTGCCGGTAAAAAGTATTCTGATGCTGCAAGCTTCTATTCCAAAAACAGGATTGGCTTTAGAAAGGCTATCCCCGTTAATAATTGGTACAAACTGGCAGGAGGGGGATTTCTTTCCACTTCTGAAGATGTCGCCAATTTTGGGAATGTCTATCTCCAAAAAAAAGTGGGCAAGGAACACACCTGGTCCCAATTTGTAACCTCAGAAATGGTAGAGAATAAACCCACTTATTATGGGTTGGGTTGGCAGGTGAGTAGGGATAAGAAGGGGAGACCTTTTTACGGACATATTGGCAATGGGGTTGGGGGCTATTCCAATTTTTTTGTGTATCCAAAACAACAAGTTGTATTTTCCATTTTGGTGAACTGCACGAATCCTGAAATTCAGCAAGAGCTGGATGAGGTTGTAGATGAGATTTTAAGCAACCTAATGGCATAGGAAATAAGAACTGGGGATGCTCTACATTCTATCTTGACTACTTTTTCAATTTCTGTGAAAAGTTTCTTTATATTTATGCGAACCGACCAAAAAAAGAAATAGTTATTCAATTGTTTTTTTTGATTTGTGTCGGGTTTAAATTAGTATCAATAATCCAACTAAACCAATATGATGAGCACTGTTCGTTTACTTCTGTTAACCTTTCTTTTACTTCCCTTATTTTTATATCCCCAACGCAGCAAGAAGAAAAACCCCGTACCGGAAACCGTACTGGTCGATAAAGATTTTCACCAGCTAAAATGGCGAAATATAGGCCCATTTAGAGGGGGAAGAAGTGTAACGAGTACAGGCGTGGTAGACCAGCCAATGACCTATTATATGGGTTCTACCGGAGGTGGAGTTTGGAAAACCGTCGATGACGGCATTACATGGAAGAATATTTCGGACGGATTCTTTAAGACAGGGACCGTAGGTGCGATAGCAGTTGCCGAGAGCAATTCCAATATGGTGGTCGTCGGGATGGGGGAACATGCTGCCAGAGGGGTGATGACCTCCATGGGAAATGGAGTTTATAAATCCATGGATGCAGGAAAAACTTGGAAGCATATTGGGCTGGAGAATAGCAGGCATATTTCTGATGTGGTCATAGATCCCAAGGATCCTAATATTATTTTTATCTCTGCCCAAGGGGCTCAATACGGAGCGTCTTCAGATAGGGGTGTTTACCGCTCCAAAGATGGTGGTGCCACCTGGGAAAAAGTACTTTTCGTAAACAATCTTACCGGGGCATCCTCTTTGAGCATGGATATGAACAATTCCTTGATCCTATATGCCAGTATGTGGGAACACCAACGATTTCCATGGACCATGGTTTCCGGTGGAGAGGGTTCCGGTCTCTATAAATCAACGGATGGCGGTACCACTTGGGAACAGATGAAGGAAGGGTTGCCCAAGGAAATGGGCAAATCGGGTATTTCGGTATCACGTGCAAATTCTGACAGGGTGTATGCCGTTTTGGAGGCCGAAGGAAAGCAAGGTGGGGTATATCGTTCTGATGATGGCGGAAAAAAGTGGAAACAGACAAGTAAGGATAGGATCAATATTGCCAGATCTTGGTACTACATGGAAATTTTTGCGGATCCACAGAATGAGGATTGGGTGTATGTCCTTAATGCTCCCGTGACCAAATCCATCGATGGTGGGGCAAATTTCAGTCCCATTTCCACGCCTCATGGGGATAACCATCATTTGTGGATACACCCAAATAACCATGATATTATGATCAACTCTAATGATGGTGGCGCAAATGTTTCCAATAATGGGGGCAAAAGCTGGAGTACCCAGGAGAATCAGCCCACGGCGCAATTTTATAGGGTAATCACGGATAATTTGGTGCCTTACAACATTTATGGGGGCCAGCAGGACAATTCTTCTGTATCCATAGTGAGCAGGACCACGGACAATGGCATCGATTGGCAAGACTGGCAGCCTGCATCTGGATGTGAAAGTGCATATTTGGCCTTTGATCCCAATAATCCTGATGTGATCTATGGTGGGTGTTACCAAGGGATCATTGAAAAATTTTATAAGGCTTCGCAGCAATCAAAATCCATTAAGGAATATCCTGAACTGGGGTTGGGCGTAGTGCCTAGTGATTTTAAGTTCCGATATAATTGGAACGCACCAATCATAGCCTCTCCCCACGATGTCAATACCATTTATCACGCAGGTAACGTAGTTTTTAAGACCATGGATGGCGGTACAACCTGGGAGACCGTTTCCGGTGACCTTACCAGAAATGACAAAACCAAACAAGGACCCGGTGGCGGCCCGTTTACCAATGAGGCCGCAGGTGGTGAAAATTATAATACCATTATGTACTTAGTAGAGTCGCCCCATGAAAAAGGGGTGCTTTGGGCAGGTTCGGATGACGGACTAGTGCATATCACCAAGGATGGTGGCGGATCATGGCAAAATGTGAGTCCAGCTGGTTTGGGTGAAGGCATTGTCAATCATATAGAAGTTTCTCCCCATAATCCTGCCACGGCCTACGTGACGGTTATGAAATACAAGTTTATGGACCTTGCCCCATACATTTATAAGACAACAGATTACGGTGCTTCATGGACCAAGGTGGTCAATGGCATTTCGGATCCCCATACCTTCGTAAGAGTGGTAAAGGAAGATCCCAAGAAACCGGGACTGCTCTATGCCGGTACGGAGACTGGACTTTATATTTCGTTTGACGCAGGGGCCAATTGGCAGCCTTTTCAATTGAACCTACCCGTAGTGGCCATCAATGATCTGGCGATACAAGACAATGATCTTATTGCCGCAACGGCGGGAAGATCGTTCTGGATCTTGGATGACCTTAGTGCCCTGCAGAATAACGAATTTAATAAAGAAAGTATGACATTGTTCCAGCCTAAGGATACCTACCTTCTTTTCGGGGGAAGTAGCGATAAGCCAGTGCCTGGAATTGGACAGAACCCCAAGGAAGGCGTTACCATGGATTATTACTTGCCCAAGGCAGTGGATAGCTTGGATTTAACATTGGAAGTATTTAAAGGCGATAAGCTCATTAGAACGTTTACCAATAAAAAACCAAAGGATTTTAGATCATGGCCCGGAGGTCCGTCCAAGCCTGAGGTTCTTTCCTCAAAAAAAGGATATAACCGTTTCACATGGGATTTTAGAACCGAAGATATTCCAGTGGTGGAGAAGGTGTTTTCCATGGGTGGAAATAGTGGCTACAGAGTAGGGCCCGGAACTTATACCTTAAAGCTTTCATTGGATGGCAACGTTTCAGAGACAACCGTAACTGTTATGATGAATCCAAATATAGAGGCAACTACCGTTGAATATGCAGAGCAACAAGATATATTGGCCTCCATAGACCAGACTATTCAGGATATGCATGAAGCTGTTAATCAAATGCGTTCCACGAAAAGTCAGATTGAGGCTTATAAAAAGTTATTGGAAAAGAACAACACCATAAGCGGCGCCAAAGAACTGGTGGTTCTGGGAGACTCTTTGTTAACCCGTATAGAAACTTGGGAAGAAAACCTTATCCAACCAAAACAGGAGACTTTTCAGGATGTCATCAACTTCAATAATAAATTAAGTGCCCAATTGTTGCATTTGAAGGGATATATAGATGAAGCCTATCCAAAAGTGACCCAAGGTGCTAAGACCAGATTGTCCGATTTATTGGGACAATGGAATTCTTTTAAAAAGGAGCGCGATGCAATGGTGGTTACCGAAATGAAGGCCTATAACGAGATGTATAAAAAATTGGAAATCCCGGCTTTGATCATGGGTCAATAGTTTTATTTATTCCATCGGGTCAACGGATGGAGAAGAACTAAAAAAAAGAGCCTCTACCAGAGGCTCTTTTTGTATTTATCAAAAAGGAATTGGCTTTTAAATATTGGTCAATTCCGTGAACAGACTTTCTAGATTTTTGTTCTTTCTGCTTAATTGTAGCGTTTTAAGTTTATTGTCATGGGCAAAATCAAAGACAACGGGTCTCATATCTACAGAGGTGTTGAAAGTAATATCATAGACAAAGCCTCCAATATTTTTAACATGGACCACATTGGGCAATTTTTGCAAAAAGGCTTCCTCCACCCTATAGTCGAATTCAACTTCTATAATTTGTTCTTCCTCAGATCTCAACTCCTCCAGTTTCTTATCGGCCACTACAACTCCTTTGTTGATGATGATGACACGGTCACAAACAGCTTCTACCTCTTTCATAATATGGGTAGACAGTAAGATGGTTTTTTGTTTCCCTATCTCTTTGATCAGTTTGCGTATTTCCAAAAGTTGGTTGGGGTCCAGTCCGGTAGTTGGTTCATCCAAAATCAACACCTCAGGATCGTGCAACAAGGCAGCGGCAAGGCCCACCCTCTGACGGTATCCCTTTGAAAGTTGTCCAATTTTTTTGTGTGACTCGGGAGCCAGGCCTGTTTGGTCGATGACCGTTTCAATCCGGTCTTTCCCTACCTTATAAACATTGGCATTGAATTCCAGATACTCCTTTACATACATATCCAAATAGAGCGGATTGTGTTCTGGAAGGTATCCGATACTTTTTTGTACCTGTTTTTTATCAGTTTGCACATCAAAGGAATTTACAGCTGCTTCCCCATTGTCTGCAAGACTATAAGTCGTAAGGATTTTCATCAGGGTTGATTTGCCAGCACCATTGGGGCCTAAGAATCCAACAATTTCCCCTTTTTCTATGGTAAAGGATATATTTGATAATGCTTTTTGGGAACCAAAACTTTTAGAGATGTTTTTGACCGCTATGGACATAAAAATAATTTTTATCAAAAATAAAGCAAATTAACGAAACCAGGATTTCTATTTCGCGGTAGGTACTGGTATCCAAATTAGAGAATTTTAAGAACTATTGAATAGGAAGGTTTTATTCATTCAGGAATCTGGGGAAATTTTAAAAATCAATTATTCTCAATAATTGTTATTTTTTACCTTCATATGAATGGCAATTGTTTAATAAATTGGAATATTTGAAAAAAGAACCTCATAAAAGCTGATTTTTAAATATAATATTTACCTTAGCTGAACATTTCATAAGAAAATGACAAAACAATATATCTGGAACGGTTTTTATTTCTACTTCTTTTTTAAGGGAGGTACGGGACTGTTCTAGCATATTTTAAAAATATAGATAGTAAAAAAGTCCCGTGAAAACAGGGACTTTTTTTTTGGTCTAAACTTAAATGGCTTTCTTTTTTAAAACGAACAAATATTCCCTTTAAAAATAGGGTAGGATAAGCATAATGGGATTAAAAATAGCAATACAGGGAATAAGGGGATCCAACCACCATCAAGTGGCAAAGGATCACTTTGGAGAAGATATAGATTTGGTGGAATGCATGTCCTTCGATGGGCTGGTGGATCAGTTGCTCATCAATAAGGCCGATAAAGGCGTAATGGCCATTGAAAACTCTATCGCAGGATCAATTATTCCCAATTACGCTTTGGTATTCAAGAATAACCTGCACATTATTGGGGAGCATTATCTAAATATCCACCATCATCTAATGGTGCTCAAGGGTCAACAGATGGCCGACATCCAAGAAGTACATTCCCATCCGATGGCTTTGTTACAGTGCAAAGAGTATTTTAGGGACTATCCTACCATAAAACTTGTAGAGGATGTGGATACCGCGGAAACTGCCAAGAGAATCCAGGAAGGACAATTAAAACATATTGCGGCTATTGCCCCTAGGGTGGCATCAGAACTCTATGACCTTGAAATTATCGCATCAGAGATACAAACGATAAAGAACAACTCAACTAGGTTTATCATTGTTAAGACCCAAAACAAGGTACTCCCTGAGGAAGAGATAAACAAAGCCTCCTTACGATTTTTGACAGATCATAAAAGGGGGAGTTTAGCGGCAGTATTGAATGTGATGAGCGATTGTAACCTGAACCTAACGAAGATACAATCCTTGCCCGTAATAGAGCGCCCATGGAAATATTCATTTTTTGTGGATGTCACTTTTGATTCTTATGCCCATTATGCGAAGGCAAAGTCACTCTTAGAGATCATGTCCGAAGAATTTAGGGTATTGGGCGAATATAAAAATGGAAGAAACTTATGATTGCTGCAGATAGATTAAAAACAGTTGAAGAGTACTACTTCTCCAAAAAATTGAGAGAGGTTAGGGGTTTGATGGCCGAAGGCAGGCCCATTATCAATATGGGTATAGGAAGTCCGGATTTAGCCCCTTCAAAAGAGGTTATTGAGGCCCTACAGGAATCTGTAAATGGTGCCAATGCACATCAATACCAAAGCTATCAGGGACTCCCTGAGTTGCGGGAAGCTTTTGCCTCATTTTATCATGCAAAATTTGGGGTCACCGTGAACCCTGCCAATGAAGTGTTGCCGTTGATGGGCTCCAAGGAAGGGATTATGCACATCAGTATGGCATTTTTAAACCCAGGAGATGAAGTTTTGATTCCCAACCCTGGATATCCGACCTATTCTTCCGTTACCAATCTGGTGGGTGCCGTTCCCAAATTTTACGATTTGGTAGCCAAAAATGGATGGTTTCCCGATTTGGAAGTTTTGGAACAGGAAGATCTGTCCAAGGTGAAAATTATGTGGACCAGTTACCCACATATGCCTACGGGTGCCACGGCATCTAAGGATCAGCTCAAGGATCTCGTGGCCTTTGCCAAACGCAACAATATTCTTATGGTCAATGACAATCCCTACAGCTTTGTGCTTAACCAAAGCCCTATCAGTATTCTAGGCGTGGAGGGCGCCATGGAAGTGGCATTGGAACTAAATTCCTTGAGCAAGACCTTTAATATGGCCGGATGGCGGGTAGGAATGGTATTGGGAAGCAAGGCACATATCGATGAGGTCTTAAAGGTGAAGAGCAACATGGATTCCGGTATGTTCTATGGCATACAAAAAGGGGCCATTGCAGCCCTTGAAAGCAGTGATGCCTGGTTTGATAAACTGACCCAAGTGTATACCTCCAGAAGAAATTTGGTTTTTCAATTGGCAGATAAGTTGAACTGTACCTACGATGGGCAAAATGCAGTGGGCATGTTCGTTTGGGCAAAATTACCTGCAGGAATTGCCTCGGCAGAAGCCTTTATTGATGAGGTGCTGTACGACAAGAATATTTTTATTACCCCGGGAACCATTTTTGGAAGTAATGGAGAAGGGTATATTAGGTTTTCACTTTGTGTTACCGAGGATAAAATTAAGGAAGCAATAAGTAGATTTTAAAGAGATGAACGTATTTATAATCGGTGTAGGTTTAATTGGTGGCTCCATGGCCAAGGATATCAAAAATTTTGATCCAGAGGCGAAAATATATGGTATAGATACCAATGAAACCCATTTGGAAGAGGCATTATCACTGGGATTGATAGATAATAGTGCTACGTATCAAGATTTGTCAATAGCGGATGTGGTCATTGTTTCTATCCCCGTAGATGTGATGGTTTCAGTGCTTCCCAAAGTTTTGGATGTCGTAAATGACAATGCAGTGGTGTTGGACGCAGGGTCTACAAAAGCGTTAATTTGCAGTACGTTGGACCAACATCCCAAAAGAAGGAACTTTCTGGCATGCCATCCTATTGCGGGAACTGAATTTTCGGGACCTTCAGCAGCCATCAATGGCCTGTATAAAGGAAAGACCAATATTATATGCGAGGTAGAAAAAACGGCGTTTAAATTGCAGGAAAGAGCTTTGGAAATCTTCCAAAAATTGGGGATGAGAATTAGGTATATGAACCCAGAGGCTCACGACAAGCATATTGCATATGTTTCCCACCTTTCGCATATAAGTTCATTTATGTTGGGAAAGACAGTTATAGAAAAGGAAAAAAATGAGCGCGATATTTTTGACATGGCGGGCAGTGGATTTGAAAGCACCGTGCGTTTGGCAAAAAGCTCTCCAGCAATGTGGACGCCAATTTTTAAGCAAAACAAGGAAAATGTCATAGAGACCTTGGAAGAATACATCCAAAATTTGGAAGCTTTTAAAAAGATGATCGTTGAAGAGGATTATGAAGGCATCTACAATGAAATGAGCAGTACCAATAGAATAAAAGAAATATTGAACGGAATACCACTAAATAAAAATTAGAATACAATAAAATGGAAAATTCAAAACAAATGAGAACATGGTTGGACGATATGCAATTGGACCATCCGTTAGTAATCGCAGGACCTTGCAGTGCGGAGACAGAAGAGCAAGTATTAAAAATTGCACATGAGTTAAAGGATAGCGATGTAAACTATTTCCGCGCAGGGATTTGGAAACCAAGAACCCGTCCCGGGATGTTCGAAGGTGTTGGAGCCATTGGTTTAAAATGGTTGAAGAAAGTTAAGGAAGAAACGGGGATGAAAACGGCAACGGAAGTAGCCAATAGGGCCCATGTAGACCTTGCTTTGGAGAACGATGTAGATTTGCTTTGGATAGGAGCGCGTTCAACGGTGAGTCCCTTTATCATGCAGGAAATTGCCGATGCTTTGGAAGGTACAGATAAGATAGTGTTGGTTAAGAACCCAATCAACCCAGATTTATCACTATGGTTGGGAGGTATAGAAAGATTATATACTGCCAATATTAAGAACTTGGGAGCAATCCATAGAGGTTTTTCCACGTATGAAAAGACCAAATATCGGAATATTCCAGAATGGCAATTGGCCATTGAATTTCAAAATAGGTTTCCAGATTTGCCATTGATCAATGATCCATCGCATATCACAGGAAAGAGGGACATGATTTTTGATGTATCACAAACGGCCCTGGATCTAAACTTCGATGGTTTAATGATAGAAACACATTTTGATCCTGATAATGCATGGAGTGATGCGGCACAGCAAGTAACACCAACAGTATTGAAACAAATTATGAGGGATCTTAAAATCAGAAAGGTAACTGATTCAGAGGAGGATTTCACCAAGGATCTAAGCAACCTAAGGGCTCAAATAGATGTAATTGACAACCAGTTGTTGGATATATTGGGCAAAAGGATGAAAACTTCAGACAGTATTGGAGCTCTTAAAAAGGAAAGAAACGTTGCCGTACTTCAGTCCACCAGATGGAATGAGATTTTGGGTAAAATGATTTTGGAGGGTGAGTCTAGAGGATTGAGTGAGGAGTTTGTACTAAAAATGTTCAAGGCGATTCACCAGGAATCTATCAACCATCAAGAAAAGATCATCAACGGATAATCTATGTTGAATGCTATATAAAAAGCCCCACATGTTCTGTGGGGCTTTTTTATTAAAAGGATTATTGTTTTTTGAAGATGTACCGGGTAATAAAGATGCCCTATCCGTCATCTTTTCCACTTTCACTTTCCACCCCACTGGTCACAAAGGCTAGCTCCCAGCCATCAGCAACCATGGCGTTAATTTTTGATGTGATCACGGTATCATTGGCGGCAATGTTCTGGAAACGGATACCTCCAATGTTGTAGAAGTTCAACAATCTTGTTTCTTCAAAATTCTTTACTCTTATTTCACTGCGGTCCTACTTGTTTCTACCGTTGTCATCTTCCGTTTGCTCACTTGTACATTCCTTATAATCTTTTTACTCAGTGGCACTAATAATTCTGGAACGGCAGACCATTGGGAATAATTTATTCTACACTAGTGATTGCTTTGTACTGTTGTGCGCATGCTTCCACGTTCGCCAAAAGGACCAAACATGAGACTAAAAAATGTTTCTTCATTGGATAGTGGTTTAGAGGTTAATTATGGACTATGAAACGCTTCAATATTAAAGGTATTAAAAAGGAATGTTGTTTCTTTGTATAAATTAAAACCGTAAAATTGAATGTTAGGGACCGTTTATAAATCTACAGGGAGTTGGTACACCGTAAAGGCCAATGATGGTGAGTTTTATGAATGTAAGATCAAGGGGAAATTTAGGATCCAAGGGATCAAAAGCACCAATCCAATCGCTGTTGGGGATAAGGTAGAATTTGAGGTGGAGCATATTGGGGATGAGACCATGGGGATTATCTCGGAAATAGCGGATAGGAAGAATTATATCGTCAGAAAATCGGTAAACCTCTCCAAACAGACCCATATCATTGCCTCTAATTTGGATCAGGTGTTTCTTATGGTAACCCTGAACAATCCCCCTACTTCCACCAGCTTCATAGATCGTTTTTTGGTTACATCAGAAGCCTATCAGATCCCGGCCGTTATACTTTTCAATAAGATTGATACCTACACAGAGGATGAATTAGGGGAGATTAAATATATGGCAGCACTTTATAGGGAAGTGGGGTATACCTGTTTGGGTATTTCCGCCATAACAGGCAAAAACGTAGAGGAGGTCAAAGAAATGATGAAGGGTAAAACCAGCATGTTTTCTGGCCATTCCGGGGTAGGTAAATCCACGTTGATCAATGCCATAGATAAGGATTTGGATCTAAAAACCGCTGCAATATCACAACAACACCTGCAAGGTCAGCATACCACTACTTTTGCTGAAATGTTCGATATGGATTTTGGGGCGCGGATCATAGACACTCCTGGAATAAAGGGATTTGGTATAGTGGATATGGAGAAAAGCGAGATTGGAGATTATTTCCCGGAATTCTTCAAGTTAAAAAACCAATGTAAATTTAATGATTGCCTTCATTTGGACGAGCCTAAATGTGCTGTCAAGGAGGCCCTGGACAATGATGAGGTTTCTTGGAGCAGGTACAGGAGTTATGTTCAAATGGTGTCCGGGGAAGATGAGAATTACAGGATTGACATTCATAGTAAAAAATAAATGAGGGCGATTATACAGAGGGTTTCCAAAGCAAGTGTAACCGTAGACGGGGAAGTGATTTCTAAAATTGACAATGGGCTTTTAATTTTATTGGGCATCGAGGAGGCAGATGAACAAGAAGACTTGGAATGGTTGTCCAGAAAAATTGTAAACCTTCGGATTTTTAATGATTCGGAAGGGGTAATGAACCAGTCCCTTGTAGAAAATGGCGGAAATGCCATTGTTGTCAGTCAGTTTACCCTGCATGCATCCACAAAAAAGGGCAACAGACCCTCCTATATCAAAGCCGCAAAACCAACGGTAGCCATCCCTTTGTACGAAAGGTTTGTCGCCCAAATGGAGCAAGATTTAGGACAAAAAGTGGGAACAGGAATATTTGGTGCCGATATGAAGGTGGAACTGGTGAACGATGGCCCCGTGACCATTGCAATTGATACAAAAAATAGGGAATAATGAACATACAAAATGCACAAAAAGCAGTAGATGAGTGGATAAAGGCCCATGGGGTGCGTTACTTTAATGAACTTACCAATATGGCCCAATTGACAGAAGAGGTAGGGGAAGTAGCCCGTATCATTGCAAGGCGTTATGGTGAGCAAAGTGAAAAGGAATCCGATAAGAACAAGGATCTAGGGGAGGAATTGGCAGATATACTCTTTGTTGTTCTTTGTTTGGCCAACCAAACAGGGATAGATTTGCAACAATCCTTTGATAAAAAGTTAGATCTTAAAGCTAAGAGAGATCACGACCGTCATCATGGCAATGAAAAGCTGAAATAGTCCTATATTTACGGTTCATTTTTTCGGGATATATTAAGTTCGCGGTCATTTGGGCCCAAGCCGAAGGTATACCTGAACTCTTTAAAAATTTAGGACATTGAGGCTACATCTATCTGCACCTGCATCACATAAAATAAGAACGAGTATCAAAATTACCGGCTCCAAAAGTGAGTCCAATAGGTTATTGTTGCTACAGGCTTTATATCCAAATATAGAAATATCCAATATTTCCAATTCTGATGATGCCCAAGTCATGCAGCAGGGTTTGAAAATCTCCCATGGGGAAGTAGACATCCATCACGCTGGAACCGCCATGCGGTTTTTAACGGCCTATTTTTCTTCCCAAGAAGGGAAGGAAGTAGTGCTTACCGGTTCCCAAAGGATGACAGAAAGGCCTATAAAGGTTTTGGTAGAAGCGCTACAAAGCCTAGGTGCCGATATCTCCTATGTGAAAAATGAAGGATATCCGCCTATAAAAATTAAGGGAAAGACCCTGGAAAGACACAAGGTAAGTTTACCTGCTGATATCAGTAGTCAATATATTTCTGCTTTATTATTGACTGCCCCTAGTCTAAAAAATGGCCTGGAGCTCGAATTAATTGGGAAGATAACATCCGTTCCCTATATCAAAATGACCTTGGCCTTATTGTCACAAGCGGGGATTGAGAATTCATTTGAAGGGAATACGATTGTGGTGAAACCTAAAACGTTGGTCCCTGAGATGAAAATGGTTGTGGAGTCCGACTGGAGTTCTGCTTCCTATTTCTACAGTATTGTGGCCCTGTGTGAAGTGGGTACTGAGATAATCTTGTCTTCCTATAAAAAGGACAGTCTACAGGGGGATAGTGTCCTAGCTGGGATTTATACCCAATTTGGGGTGGAAACACTATTTGAGGGTCATGAAATTTGCCTTAAAAAAGTTAAGGAAATAGCTAAGGGCTCTTCTGTGTCCCTGGACCTGGCCAATGCCCCTGACATAGCACAAACCATTGCTGTAACCTGTTTCGGGTTGGGCATGTCCTGTCACTTGGAAGGGCTTCATACCCTAAAGATCAAGGAAACGGATAGGTTGGAAGCATTGAAAACGGAATTGTCCAAACTGGGTGCATCCATAGCCGTTACAAATAAATCCCTGACCTTAAAGGCATCACGTGAAATCCGGAAGGATGTTGCTATTGATACTTACAATGATCATAGAATGGCGATGGCATTTGCTCCTTTGGCACTAAAACAGGATCTATTTATCAATGATGCAGAAGTGGTTTCCAAATCGTATCCCGACTTCTGGAACGATCTTAAAAAGCTTCTTTTCGGCATCAAAGAATCTTAATTTGCATTTAAAGAGGCATTTACTTGACAACGCCCCTTCCAGGGTTGTATATTTGCAGCCGCTAAAAGCATCACTAAAAAATTATCAATGAAATTATCACATTTTAATTTTGAGCTTCCAAATGAATTATTGGCTGAATATCCTTCGGAAAATAGGGATGAGTCTAAATTGATGGTAGTTCATAGAGAGACTGGAAAAATAGAGCACAAAATGTTTAAGGACCTGATCAATTATTTTGATGAGGACGATGTAATGGTGCTTAATAATACCAAGGTTTTTCCTGCCCGTTTATATGGAAACAAAGAAAAGACCGGTGCTAGGATTGAAGTATTCTTGTTAAGGGAATTGAACGAAGAACAACGTCTTTGGGATGTATTGGTGGACCCTGCACGTAAAATAAGAATTGGAAACAAGCTTTATTTTGGTGAGGATGAAAGCTTAGTGGCGGAAGTAATTGACAATACTACTTCTAGAGGAAGGACTTTACGTTTTCTTTACGATGGGTCTTATACCGATTTTAGAAGGAAATTAAGGGAATTGGGTGAAACCCCACTTCCTAAATATATCAAAAGGGATGTAGAACCAGAAGATGAGCAACGCTATCAGACCATTTATGCCAAGCATGAGGGTGCGGTTGCCGCTCCAACTGCTGGCCTGCATTTTTCCAAGCACCTTTTAAAGCGTTTGGAGATCAAGGGTATTAAATTTGCTGAGGTTACCTTGCATGTTGGTTTGGGTACATTTAATCCTGTAGAAGTAGAAGATCTTTCCAAGCATAAAATGGACAGCGAAGAGCTGATCATAGATGAGAAGTGCACAGAAATTGTGAACAATGCCAAGAAAAATAAGCGAAGAGTTTGTGCGATTGGTACTACTGCCATGCGTGGTTTGGAAAGTGCAGTATCTTCTAACCACACCTTGAATACATTTGATGGATGGACAAACAAATTTGTTTTTCCACCGTATGAATTCAGCATCGCAACAGCTATGGTTACCAATTTTCACTTGCCAAAATCGACCTTGTTGATGATGGTATCGGCATTTATGGGACATGATCTAATGAAGAAGGCGTATAAGGAGGCAATCATGGAAGGATATAAGTTTTATTCCTACGGGGATGCCATGCTGATCATATAATTTTTTAAAAAAAATAGAAGTCCCGTCTTTTTCCTTACATTATTGAGGGATAGACGGGATTTTTTATAAGATAATATTGCTGCATAGAAATGGAAACGGTAAAAAAGAAAGACATAAGGGCACTCACCAAGGAACAGCTAAGAGATTTCTTCGTTAGCGAAGGGGACAAGGCGTTCAGGGGGAACCAGGTTTATGAATGGTTATGGCAGAAGTCGGCCCATTCCTTCGAAGCCATGACCAATATTTCTAAGGAGACCCGCCAAATGATGGAAGCCAATTTTGTGATCAATCACATTAAGGTAGACCAAATGCAGCGCAGTAGCGATGGAACCATTAAAAACGCCGTGCGCCTCCATGATGATCTGGTAGTGGAATCTGTGCTTATCCCCACAAAAACAAGAACTACGGCATGTGTATCAAGTCAGGTGGGCTGTAGTTTGGATTGTAAGTTCTGCGCTACTTCCCGATTAAAACGTATGCGCAATTTGAACCCCGACGAGATCTATGATCAAGTCGTGGTCATAGATAATGAAAGTAGGTTGTATTTTGACAGACCTTTGAGCAATATTGTATTTATGGGCATGGGGGAACCCTTGATGAACTATAACAACGTTTTAAAGGCCATAGAAAAGATTACCTCTCCAGAAGGTTTGGGAATGTCACCCAAGCGAATTACCGTCTCCACCTCCGGAGTTCCCAAGATGATCCGGAAAATGGCAGATGAGGAAGTAAAATTTAAATTGGCCGTTTCCCTTCATTCGGCCATAGATGATATTAGAACGTCCATAATGCCTTTTAATGCGACCTTTACCCTGGCCGATCTCAGGGAATCCCTGCAATATTGGTACAACAAGACCAAAAGTAGGATCACTTATGAATATGTAGTTTGGGAAGGGATCAATGACCAGCAGAAGGATGTGGATGCCCTGGTTGATTTTTGCAAATTTGCTCCTTCCAAGGTAAATCTGATAGAGTACAATCCTATTGACGACGGAGAATTTCGTCAAGCCTCAAATAACGCTATAGAGCGTTACGTACAAACTTTAGAACGAAACGGGATAGTGGTAACCGTACGTAGATCAAGAGGGAAGGATATCGATGCTGCTTGCGGCCAATTGGCCAACAAACAATAGGTTAGAAGTTACTGAGCCTACACACCTGTATTTTGTGCAAATTTCCTTTTGTTGAAAGGGGTGTGGATAAACAGTCTTCCATTTTTTCAAACCGATTGACCAAGTTGTGGTGAAAGCCTTTTATTTTTACTTAATTTTACAGAATCAATTCTATTCCAAACCAAATTGGAAAAACATCCTTTGTGAAAGTTGTAAACCAGATTAGGGAGCCTATCAATAATGAAATGGAACTTTTTGAAAAAAAGTTCTATGAATCCATGTCCTCCAAGGTGGCTCTACTCAATAGAATCACCTATTATATTGTCAATAGAAAGGGCAAACAAATGCGTCCTATGTTTGTTTTTCTGACCGCTAAAATAGTGTCAGAAGGAAGCATTAATGAGCGTACCTATCGCGGGGCCTCTGTAATAGAATTGATCCATACCGCTACCCTTGTCCATGATGACGTTGTTGATGATAGTAACATACGGCGTGGCTTTTTCTCCATCAATGCCTTATGGAAAAACAAGATTGCCGTTCTGGTAGGGGATTACCTTCTTTCCAAAGGGCTATTATTGTCCATAGATAATGGCGATTTCGATCTTCTTAAAATCATTTCTGTCGCTGTACGGGAAATGAGTGAAGGGGAGTTGTTGCAGATAGAAAAGGCACGAAGGCTGGATATTACGGAGGAGGTTTATTATGAGATCATCAGGCAGAAAACCGCTACGCTGATAGCGGCTTGCTGCAGTCTTGGAGCCTGTTCGGTAAAACCGGAATCTGATGAAGTGGAAATGTTTAGAAAGTTTGGGGAATTGATAGGGATGGCCTTTCAGATCAAAGATGATCTTTTCGATTACGGCACGGAGCAGATAGGTAAACCTACAGGGATTGATATTAAGGAACAAAAAATGACGTTGCCCCTGATCCATGTGCTCAATAAAGTTGCGGAAAAGGACAGGAAGTGGTTGATAAACTCTATCAAAAACCACAATAAGGACAAGAAAAGGGTACGGGAAGTCATCACTTTTGTAAAATCGAACGGCGGATTGGATTACGCCGTAGAGAAAATGCTTGGCTTTAAAAGTGAAGCCCTTGATCTCTTGGAGTCATATCCCGACTCCCCATATAAAAGGTCACTCATACTTATGGTGAATTACGTGGTGGAGCGTAAAAAATAAAATTCAAACTTATTTAGTGGCAGGATATAATTGGACCATCGCCAAAACGATGGCCGAACTTTGCCTGTCCACAGCTTTTTCAATTCTTTTTAGGCTATTTAACACGCTTTATTGAAGGATTTTAGAAATTATTTGTTTTTTATTTTACGCTCAGGCAACCTTTTATAACTTTAAGTCGTCTATAGAAATAGAACTCAACAATAACGCGCTTTGAAGATAATCACCTTTTATACCAACGAAAAATTGCTGATCAAAAAGGCAGCATCCGGAAGGCGTGATGCACAGCAATGGTTGTATGAAAAGCATTCGCCTAAAATGTTGAGTATTTGTAGGCAGTATATCAAAGATGTCCAGTTTGCAGAAGATGTTATGGTGCAGGGATTTTTAAAAGTATTCACACACCTGAACAATTTTAAGCACGAAGGAAGCTTTGAAGGTTGGATCCGAAAAATTATGGTCAGGGAATGCATCACCTATCTCAGAAAGCGCCAACCTATAATTTTTGACGGGGAGGTTCTTGAAAATCATTCGCAGGATTATGTTTCCATGGGATCCCAATTGGAGGTTGGGGAAATACAGACCTTGATAGACTGCTTACCGGAAGGCTACCGATTGGTTTTTGGACTCTATGCCTTGGAGGGGTACAAGCACAGCGAAATAGCAGAAATGCTACAAATCTCTGAAAGCACGTCAAAGTCCCAATTGTTCAAAGCTAGAAAAAGGCTGCAGGAGCAGCTGAAAGTCCTTGAAATGAGCGAGCGGATACATTCAAAATAAGTCTTTGTATTGCGTTATGGGGAAATTGTTTCGTTGTGGTTTCACACCTTAACCGGATCCCAGAAAGTAGATAAAAAATAAAAGTATAGTTATGGCACCAATGAAGTTTGAAGAACAGATGAAGGAAAAGCTCGATCAGCGGAAGATAAAACCATCTGATCGCGCATGGGAAACGATTGCCTCCCAAATGAATGCTACCAATGAATCAAGAAAAAAGAATTCATTTTTATGGTATGGAATTGCCGCAGGGTTTATTGGAATTATTTTAGTTTCTGTAATTTATTTTAGAGGTCAGGACGATGCTATAAATGATCAATACAATGTGGTGGATACGGAGAAATTGACAGTCCCGACAGAAAAAGCGCCACCTGAACAAAGGGAAGGGGAACAGCAACTGACACTAGGAGTTAAAGTAAATTCAGATGTTGGCAAAGAACCTGAAAATACCATGGGTGATGCTATAGTGAATGTTCAAAACCACAAAGAGGGCCATTTGAAAACCAAGCCTAACGAGAATGCGTCCACAGACATTACCAAGCCGGACAAGGGGGAGGGTTTAACAGCACAGACCAATAAGGTCATCGATTCCAAAATAGCCCAATTGGTAGAACAGATGGATTTTATGGAACAGCGCCAAGTGGAATTGACCGATGCAGAAATAGATGCCTTGTTAAAAAAAGCTCAGCAGGAAATACTTCAAGAACAGCTATTTATAAAGGGTAATTCCGTAGATGCCCTGGCTTTATTGACTCAGGTTGAAGGGGAAATGGATCAATCATTTAGGGATCAAATTTTCGACGCCCTCAAAGATGGCTTTTTTAAGGTACGTACCGCCGTGGCAACGCGAAACGAATAAATATAAAGTAAACTATTCATCAATCATTAATCAAAAGCCCTCAAACATCCCGTTCCAAAAAGGAACGGGAGTGGGAGAGGTGTGTAAATCAGAACAATTATGAAAACTTTAAATGTGTTTTTAGTACTAATGGGAATGTTGCTCTTTACCGGGGCCGGTTATTCCCAAGAGGTCAGCAAAAGTCGGGTAGAAGAATTGAAAAATGCGAGGTTAAAAGTGACCGAGGAGGAGAAGGAAGCCTTAAAAATTGAGATTTCGGAAATTAACCATCGCTTGGAAACCAAGGAGATTACCTTAGAGGAGTCCCAAATCTTAAAGGAGGAGGCTGCAAAGAAAAGGGCCTTGAACATAGAGAATAGAATAGCCATCATTGAAAATGAAATAGCACTGTTGGAGCGGAACCCTGACGGAATTTATCCAACGGTATCTTCGGATACCACTCAATGGAGACTAAAATTGGGTATTGATTTAGATGATAAGCCACTTTTTTCGATCAATTCAAGTAAAAAGAAAGAGGAACCTGTTTATGACAGACGCACCTACACGGATTTTGTGATGGCCGTAGGATTGAACAATGCCTTGGTTGATGGCCAGGGTTTAGAGGATACCCCGTACAAAATTGGTGGAAGTCGTTTCTTCGAAATTGGTTGGGCCTGGAGGACTCGGGTTTTTGAGAATTCCAATTTTATGAGGTTGCATTATGGAGTTTCTTTTCAATTCAACGGATTAAAACCAAATGACAATAGGTATTTTGTCATGGATGGGGATCAGACCAATTTAGAAGTATTTCCCAATGAATTGGACAAGGCAAAATTACGTATGGACAATTTGGTTTTTCCTATTCATTTTGAGTTTGGACCCTCAAAAGTCGTTCAGACAGCTAACACCATGCGCTATTCCCTGGACAAGCAATTTAGAATTGGGGTTGGTGCCTATGGAGGGTTTAATATGGGGACACGGCAAAAATTAAAGTATGAGATTGATGGAGATAATGTTAAGGATAAGCTGAAAAGGGGCTATAATACCAGTAATTTTATTTATGGACTAAGTGCCTATACCGGTTTTGGGGGAACTTTACTTTATATAAAATACGATTTAAATCCCATCTTCAAAAATGCGGTTGTGGAACAACATAACATTTCTTTGGGCTTGAGGTTTGATTTATAATAATTAATATCAACTTGTACTAGTGGGGTCAACTAGTTTCTACCGCTTGTTTCATCTCCTCTGTAAATTCATTTTCATAATAGGCCTTTCTGCAGTGGGAGCATTCCACAAAATGGTTGGTGTTGATTCTAAAAAGTGAGATCCAGAAGAGATGAAAATAGGTAGGGGCCGAAATGGCGGTCAGTGTATTTGTTTGATGGCAATAAGGACAGGAAATGCCCTCTAGTACTTTGGTTTTTTCTTTGCCTCGTTTGGTCCCTAGAAATAAAATCATTTCTTAATCAATTTTAAATAAATACGCTACTATCTAGAGTAAAGTTATGGAATAGATTTATCTTTCAAAAGCGCTCCTATTTTGTTACATTTAACCCCTCTATAAACAACTGCTTTGATTTCAAAATCTACCATAGACCAAGTATACGAAACCGCTAGATTGGAAGAGGTAATTGGGGATTTTGTACAGCTCAAAAAATCCGGATCCAATTTCAAGGGACTTAGTCCCTTCACAGACGAACGATCGCCTAGTTTTATGGTATCACCCGTAAAACAGATATGGAAGGATTTTTCCAGTGGCAAGGGCGGCAATGTCGTCGCTTTTTTAATGGAGCACGAACATTTCACCTACCCAGAGGCCATAAAATATTTGGCCAAAAAGTACAATATAGAAATAGAGGAGACAGAACAGAGTAACGAACAAAAGGAAGAGGCGAACGAAAGGGAAAGCATGTACTTGGTCTCTGAATATGCACAGAAATATTTTTCGGAAACCCTAAAAGAAACAGAGCTCGGCAAGGCCATTGGTTTAAGCTATTTTAAGGAACGTGGTTTTACCGATGATACCATAGAGAGGTTTGCTCTAGGCTATTGCCTGGACCAATGGGATTCCTTCACCAAAACTGCGCTGGACAAGGGATACCAATTAAAATATCTTGAAAAAACAGGGCTCACCATCGTTAAGGAGAATGAAGGTGGCGGTGAAACTAAAAAATTCGATAGGTTTAAGGGAAGGGTCATGTTTCCCATACAGTCCATGAGTGGACGGGTATTGGGATTCGGGGGTCGTATCCTGACGAATGATAAAAAGGCCGCTAAGTACCTGAACTCCCCAGAAAGTGATATCTATCACAAGAGCAAGGTGCTATACGGGATTTATCATGCCAAACAAGCCATTGCCAAGGAGGACAATTGTTACTTGGTAGAGGGATATACGGATGTCATCCAATTTTACCAACGTGGTATCCACAACGTGGTTGCTTCCAGTGGAACTGCGCTGACACCAGATCAGATCAGATTGGTCAATAGGCTTACCAAAAATATTACCGTTTTGTTTGATGGTGATGCAGCAGGTTTGCGCGCCTCCCTCCGTGGTATTGACCTTATTCTGGAACAGGGCATGAATGTAAAGATCTGCACCTTTCCAGAGGGGGAAGATCCGGACAGCTTTTCCAAAAACAACTCCTATGAGGATGTTGTTGCCTACTTGCAGGACAATTCAAAAGATTTTATCCAGTTCAAGGCCTCGCTTTTGGTTAAAGAGGCAGCCAATGATCCCATAAAAAGGGCCGATACGGTCAGGGATATTGTGAACAGTATTTCCAAGATTCCGGATCGGATCAAGAGGGAGATCTATATTCAGGAATGTGCGAGCATCATGAATATCTCCGAAGCGGTCCTCTTTAACACCTTGGCGCAAATCGGAAAAAAAGACAGTGCCGAAGCTGCCAAAAAAGCGCCCCAAGAACAAAGGGCCTTTGAGGTGGTCAAGAATGATAAAAAGGATGTTGTAAAGGTAGATGTGCAATATGAGCTGGAACGTAAATTGATAGAGCTCTTACTTTTGTACGGTAATCAGAAACAGAAATTCGAGGATTTGATCCTTAAAGAAAACGAGTCCGGGGATTTGGTTTTGGAGCCGGAAGTAATGGAGGCGAAAGTATATGAAAAAATATATCTGGATCTTCAAGAGGATGAGATAGAGCTTACCCATGAGCAATTCAAGAATATCTATTACAAGTTAATAGAAGGGCTAAATGAAAAAGAGGATTTTGCCATCAACAGTTTTATGGCGGAATTGGACCAGGAATTGGTGTCCGAAATTTCCTCCATATTAATGGAGGAAGAAAAGTACATGTTGCACGATTGGGAGCGAAAGGATATTTACCCTAAAGAGAAAGGGGCAGGGGTAGCGCAATTGGTCAGTGAAACTATACTGACCCTTCGTTGTTTCCTGATCAAGAGAAGGATAGATGTCCTACAGCAAAACACCCAAAATATGGAGGAAGACCATAGGGAAACCCTCGAAGAAATCATGAACTATTTACAATTGAACAAGTTGCTGAACAAAAAATTGAACAGGGTGCTTTCTTGATTTTTTATAATAAAAAAAGCCATGGTCTCCCATGGCTTAAGTATATGTCTATTTGGTAAAAATTAATACAGTTCCAGTGCCTTAGCTTGTTGTAATAGATCTACAAGATTGTCCACATTTAATTTTTTCATCAATCTGGCCTTGTAGGTACTAACTGTTTTTTCATTTAGGTTTAATCCTAAAGCAACATCCTTATTTCGTTTCCCGCTGGCAAGTAATTTTAGAACCTCAACTTCTCTAGAAGAAAGTTTTCTGAAAAATCTTCTTGGTTTTTGGGTGCCTTCATCAAAAGCTAGTCTCTGGGCCAATTCATTGGTGATGAACATGTTGCCTTCGCTAACTTTCCTTGTTGCAGTGATAATGTAATCTATATCGGCGACTTTGGACAAATACCCATAAGCGCCAGCTCTGATAGTGCTAAGTGCGTAAACATCTTCTGACTGCCCGCTGTAGATCAAAACCTTAACGTCAGGAAAATCTTGTTTCATTTTTCTTAAAGCGGCAATCCCATTGATTTCAGGAATATCCATTTCGAGAATAACCACATCTGGAGTAACTACTTCTAATTTCTCAAATAACTCAGTGGTGCTTGAAACGTCATCAATGACTTCAAAATCCGAAGCAGCATCTAATACGTGCTTGATGCCCATTCGTACGATAGGATGATTGTCTGCAATTAAAACTTTTATCATTATGCTTTGTTTTATAGATCTCAACATCTATTACTACATCACCTAAAAAAAATACTGACAGGTAATGTAAGGTTAAAATCTTTAATTCCTTAAACAAATGTTAGTTTTTTTTAACAATACACCCATTTTTTCGCATTTTATTCGTCTTATTTACTATATTTTCTGCTAAGTGGCTATTTTAAAGCAATGGGTATCTGACAAACGGGTATAGGAATCATCTTATGCCGATTCATAGAATTATATCTATTATAGATACTAAAAATTTCTTTTTTCCGGCCCGTAAAATCACTTATTGTTTTTCCTTCTTCCTTCATTTTCATTGCCCATTCCAACTCAGGGTAGGATGCCCCAATTTGGTCTTCGTCAGTTCTGTCGTCTCCCCAAAGACCATCCGTTGGTGGTGCTTTGATGATCTCCTCGTTTATTCCAAGAACTTTTGCAATGTCGTAAACCTCTGTCTTCAATAAGTCTGCAATGGGGCTTAAATCGACCCCTCCATCCCCATATTTAGTATAGAAACCTATTCCAAAGTCTTCTACCTTGTTTCCAGTGCCCGCTACGAGATACCCTTCAAGTGCTGCAAAATAATATAAAGAGGTCATACGCAGCCTCGCTCTGGTATTGGCCAGCGACATAAACCTCTCCTCTTCCTTTTCCACTGTGGGCAGGACGTCAACAAGTTGATCAAATACGGGTGTTAGGTTCACTTTTTGTCGTTTTACGTTCGAAAAATTTTGAGTTAGCCATTCGATATGCCTTGAAGCGCGGGTGACCTGACTTTCCGCTTGGTGGATTGGCATTTCCAGACATAATAAATCGAGTCCGGTTTTTGCGCACAGCGTAGATGTTACGGCAGAATCTATGCCCCCAGAGATGCCGATCACAAATCCCTTGCATTTTGCATTAGTGGCGTAATCTTTTAACCATTTTACAATATGATCTATTACTTTTTCGGTTTGCATAGATGTCTTTTTTTAAGTTGAAAACAATTAACTTTGCTCTGTAAAAATAAAGCGTAAGCGCTTAATATTAAAGTGTAGCGGTAATTACTTTAGATGAAAAATCCAATTATACTCATTTTAGGACTGTGTTTGATGCTCGTAGGTTGTGCAGAGGACCAAAAAGTAAAAGAAGAGGTTCAGAATATTAATGTTAATGTAAAAGTTTTGCGTTTTGACAGGGATTTTGCAGAAGCAGGGCCCTTGGATATACCAGGGCTTAAAAATACATACCCTTATCTCTTTCCTGCCCAATATCCCGATAGTGTTTGGGAGGCAAAATTAAAGGATACCCTTCAAGTGGAGCTGCTTTATGAAGTGGGGAAGGCTTTTCCAAATTTCAACAATGAGACCCAAGACTTGGAATTGTTTTTTAAGCATGTAAAATATTACTTTCCAAACATTAGCCTTCCAACAGTTGTGACGATTACTTCTGACGTGGACTATAATAACCGCATAATTTTAGCCGATTCCTTGTTGATTATTGGATTGGATAATTATCTGGGGCAGGATCATAAATTTTATGGGGGGATACAGAAGTATATATCCTTTGGTTTGGACAAGGAATATATGGTGTCCGATGTGGCTGCAGCTTTTGCGAAAAAAGTAAATCCTTATCCAAGGGACCGCGCCTTTTTATCTCAACTCATTTATTACGGCAAAGAACTTTATTTAAAAGATAAACTTTTGCCATTGAAATCTGATGCTATCAAAATAGGGTACTCCCAAGAAGAATTAGATTGGGCGAAAGCCAATGAGGAAATGATTTGGCGCTATTTTATAGAACGCGAACTTTTGTACAGTACGGACACCAAATTGGCCATGCGGTTTTTGGATCAGGCGCCATTTTCAAAATTTCAATTGGAGTTGGACAATGAGTCACCAGGCCGTATAGGAAGGTATATAGGATGGGAAATAGTAAGGTCATTTATGGAGAAGAACAATGTGACTTTACAGCAATTATTAAGTCTTTCTGCCGAAGAAGTGTTTAAAAGGTCTAAATATAAGCCCAATAAATAAGGGAGGTCTTATAAATTTTCCAGAGATATTAATTGAACAAAAATAAGAATTGAAATGTCAAAATTAGAAACTTCAGAGATAACGTTAAGGGTTGCCGTTGATGAAAACAGGGTTCCGGAAAAATTGAGCTGGTCCGCACAAGATGGAGGTATAAACAATGAAGAGGCTAAGGCCATGTTGCTTTCAGTATGGGACAGTAAGAATCAAGAATCCCTAAAAATAGATTTATGGACCAAGGATATGCCCGTGGACGAAATGAAGATATTCTTTCACCAGACGCTGGTTTCCCTATCTGATACTTTTATGAAAGCTACCCAGGATGAAAAAATGACGGCCACCATGAAGGATTTCTGTGATTATTTTGCGGAGAAACTCGAACTTAAAAAATAGGCTTTAAGCGAGAGCAAACTGTAAGGAATTTCTCTTCAGGCGGACTTACTTAGTACTATGGAAAAAAGAGTCAGAGTAACCCCCGAAGAAAAATTGCTTTTTGTTTATAATGCGAATTCCGGAAGGGGAAATACCTGGATGGATGTTGCCCATAAAATATTGAGCCCCAAAACTTATGATTGCAATCTATGCTATATAACTTTTGGGGTGTTTTCTGAAAATAAGGCATGGAAAAGGTTCAGAGAGCAGTCCTCTCTAGAGATGGAGTTTTTGCACAAAGATGAGTTTGCTAAATCTTATGCCTCCAAATTTGGACACAAATTTACATTTCCCATCGTTCTTGCAGAAGCAGCCAATGGCTTCGAAGTGTATGTAGGTACTGAGGAATTGAATGCGCTTAAAAATTCAGAAGATTTGATAGGTGTTCTAAAGAGTAGATCGGAAGTTTCCTCATTGTGAATTACAAAACGGAATTTTGTAATTCTTTAAAGAATTTTTCGTTCAGGTCATCAATGTAATGAAGAAGTTCTTCCCGGCCAATATCACTAGTGGATGAGGTTACAAAATACTGCGGTGCCTCCTCCCAAATGCCCGCCAAAAGATCCTTGATGTAGGCGTTTATATGATTTTCAATGGCCTTGGGTCTTAGTTTATCTGCCTTGGTAAAGACAATGCAAAAAGGGATGGCATTTTCACCCATCCATTCCATGAATTCCAAGTCGATTTTTTGAGGTTCATGTCTGATATCAACCAATACAAAAGCGCACACCAGTTGTTCGCGCTCCCTAAAATAATCCGTAATATATTTCTGAAAGGTTTTTTTGTCCTTTTTAGACACTCTGGCGTAACCATAACCAGGTAGATCTACCAAAAACCAATTGTCATTAATTTTAAAGTGATTGATAAGTTGTGTCTTCCCTGGTCTGCCCGAAGTTTTGGCCAGACTCTTTCTTTGGGTCAACATATTGATCAAAGAAGATTTCCCTACATTAGATCTGCCTATAAAGGCATATTCCGGTAATGGATCCTTGGGACAATGGGTCACTTTGGAATTGCTTATCACAAAGTTGGCCGACTTAATTTTCATTTCAATCTTACTTTAGTAGTTGCGCTTGCTTAACCAGCTGTCCAATAGTGTATTAAATTCCTTGGGATGTTCCATCATTGGGGCATGCCCACATTTTTCTATCCAATAAAGCTCGGAGTCCGGAAGTAATGCATGGAATTCGTTGGCTACATTGGGAGGGGTTACATTATCATTTTTACCCCAAATAATACAGACCGGCGTATGCATATTGGGAAGGTCCTTGGACATGTTGTGGCGTATGGCGCTCTTGGCGATGGCCAAAGTTTTTACCAATTTTATGCGATTGTTGACAGTCGCAAAAACTTCATCAACAATTTCTTTAGTGGCTACCTCTGGATCGTAAAAAACGTCCTGGGCTTTCTTTTTTATAAATTCATAATCCCCACGTTTTGGATATCCGTCACCCATAGCGCTTTCGTAGAGGCCGGAGCTGCCAGTAATTACAAGGGCTTTTACATTTTTGGGATAAAGCTTTGTGTGCAGAAGGCCAATATGGCCACCAAGCGAATTTCCTAAAAGAATCACATCCTTCAGGCCTTTGAATTCGATGAATTGTTCCAAGAATTTAGCAAAACTTTTGACATTGGTTTTTAATAACGGCATGTCATAAATGGGAAGTTCAGGAATGAGTACTTTATACCCCTTTTTTGGGAAGTGGGTCATCACACCATGGAAGTTGCTTAAACCACCCATGAGACCGTGTAAAATGATAATGGGTTTTCCTTCACCCATCTCAATGTATTTAAATTTTCCTTCTTTAATAATCTGTTCTTCCATTTAAAGGATGGCTTCTGGTCTTAGTTGACAAATATAGACAATTCCAACTAATAGCAATGCATTTAGTCGAAATGTAAAGCGGGTAATAACGCTCTGTTTTATAGGATGTTCCGAAAAGTCTACCACTTTTTTTTGAGCTATTTATCAGGATGTTACGCTCTAAATTAATTCTAAAAATAAGAAATTTATTAACAATGTGGTAATTTGTGGTAAATAGTGGTAATAATTTCTATATATTTGAGTTATATAAGTAAACCAACCTTTATTTGTGATAAGCTTCATAGGGACATACGAGTGCAAAGCCGATGTTAAGGGCAGGATAATGATGCCTGTTGCTCTTAAGAATCAGATGGCCCCTATGCTTTCCAATGGTTTTGTTTTGAAGCGCTCCGTTTTTCAGCCTTGCTTGGAATTGTATCCTATGGAAGAGTGGAATCTTTTGATGGAGAAGATGAACAAAAAAAACCGTTTCAAAAAGAAAAATAATGACTTCATAAGGCGGTTTTCTGCAGGGGTCAAGGTTGTTGAAGTAGATGCTACTGGTAGATTGTTGATTCCTAGGAATTTAGTTTCCATAGCAGGCATATCCAAAGATGTGGTTTTGAGTTCGGCCATCAATATCATTGAGATTTGGGATAAGGACAGTTATGAAAAAGTAATTGATGAAACTGCAGAGGATTTTGCGGATTTAGCAGAAGAAGTAATGGGAGATGATGGAGATGAGTTATCATAATCCGGTGTTGTTGAAGGAGTCTGTAGACGGACTCAATATCAAAGAGGATGGAGTGTACGTTGATGTCACCTTTGGTGGTGGAGGGCATTCCAGGGAGATACTCCGTAGGTTGGGTGAGAAGGGCAAGTTGTTTGCTTTTGATCAAGATGAGGATGCATTGGAGAATGCTTTGGACGATGATCGTTTTCAGTTGATCCATGAGAATTTTAGATACATGACCCAATTTTTAAAGTTCTATGGTATAAGAAAGGTGGATGGTATTTTAGCCGATTTTGGCGTTTCCTCTCATCAGTTCGATAAAGCAGAGCGTGGATTTTCTACCCGTTTCGATGCCGATCTGGATATGAGGATGAGTAAAAAGAATACGATTTCTGCCCATGATGTAGTAAATAACTACTCATACGATGAGCTGAGAAGGGTGTTGTTCGAATATGGGGATCTAAGAAATGCCAACGCCATGGCCAAGGCAATTGAGGTTGCCAGAGAAGAATCTCCGATTCAGACCACAGATCAATTGAAAGGAATATTAAAGCAATTTTTGCCTTCTTCCAAAGAGCATAAAATATTGGCACAGATTTATCAGGCCATACGTATTGAAGTGAACCAAGAGATTGAGGTCATCAAGGAGTTTTTGATGCAGACACCTGGAATATTGGAAGCGGGAGGGAGATTGAGTATGATCAGTTACCATTCTTTGGAAGATCGTTTGGTGAAACGCTTTATTAGGGCAGGTCGGTTTGATGGGGATCCTGAAAAGGATTTTTATGGAAATATAGATGTTCCCTTTAAAAAAGTTGGGGGATTGATTGTTCCTTCAAGAGAAGAAATAAAATTGAACAATAGGGCGCGAAGTGCCAAATTGAGGATTGCAGAAAGAATTTAAACGGTTTGGGCTAATTGTCCCAGTATATAATACGATATGAGAAAAGGAATTTTGGATATTTTAAAAGGTAAGTTTTTGGTGAGCGGGGATGCTCCCAAGAATTGGCTTTTTATCATTTTCGCCTCTTTTTTGGCTACCGTAATGATTGCGAGTTCGCATAGTGCTGATAGTAAGGTGCATCGCATTGCAAATTTAAATGAACAGGTAAGGGAGTTGAGGAGTGAATTCGTGGATGTGCGCTCGGACCTGCAAGGGTTGAAACTGGAGTCTGCCATCATGGGAGCCTTGGCAGAGGATGGATTGTATCCATCTGAAACCCCACCAAATAGAATAATAGTTAAGTCTAAAGAATAGTGGCTACGACGGAAAAAAACATATTGACCCGATTGTATATAGTGGTGGGATTTCTATTCCTGTTCGCTATTGCCGTTTTGGTAAAGCTGGTCAGCATCCAGATGGTGGACGGGGACAAGTACCGAAAGCTCGCCATGGATAGGACAGAAAAGATGTTTACCATTGCCCCTAATAGGGGCAATTTGTATTCTGATGATGGGAGTTTGTTGGCGACCTCTGTTTCCAGGTATTCCATACGTTTTGATGCAGAAACTGTAAGCGACAAGGATTTTGAAGAGAATGTAAAGCCATTGTCGGACGCATTATCCAAAACGTTCAATAAGCCTTCTTCTTATTATCAGCAGTTGTTCCGTAAGGCAAAGGCCAATAAGAATAGGTATAAATTGATAGCCCGCAATCTTGATTATTCAGATTACATAAAGGTGAAGGAGTTTCCGTTGTTCAACAAAGGTCCATATAAAGGTGGACTCATTGTAGAACAAAAGACGGTGCGTGAGCACCCCCTGGGAAAAATGGCAGAACGAAGTGTTGGTTATGAAAGGGTAGATGAAAACGGTTATTACACCCGTGTAGGTCTAGAAGGGGCCTTTGGAGAATATTTAAGGGGCGTTGAAGGAAAGAGATTAAAGCAGAAAATTGCCAAAGGGCAATGGAAGCCCATAGGATTTGATAATATCGTGGAGCCTCAGGATGGGTACGATGTTATATCTACCATTGATATCAATATTCAGGACATAGCACATCATGCCCTTTTGGGACAGTTAGAAAAATACAAGGCAGATCATGGTTGTGTTATTGTAATGGAGACCAAGACCGGAGAAATTAAGGCCATTTCCAATTTGGGCATTACCGGTGATGGGAATTATTATGAGCGTTTAAATTATGCCGTAGGAGAATCCCACGAACCTGGGTCAACCTTTAAATTAATGTCGTTGGTGGCAGCCTTGGAGGATAAGGTAGTGGATACAAGTACGGTTATTGATACTGAAAAGGGACAATGGCGGGTTTATGATAGAACTGTTAGGGATTCTAAATGGGGAGGTTACGGCAAAATATCCGTAGCTAAGGCATTTGAGCTTTCCTCCAATACTGCTTTTGCCAAAATCATCCATAATAACTATAAGGATAATCCGGGAAAATTTGTCAATAGACTAATGAACATGGATCTCCACAAAGAGTTGGGACTGCCTATTAATGGAGAAGGCACCCCTGTGATAAGATATCCTGGGGACAAAGGTTGGTCCGGAATTTCTTTGGCATGGATGTCTCATGGATATGAGGTTGCCCTGACCCCCTTGCAGACACTTTCTTTCTATAATGCCATTGCCAATGATGGTGAAATGGTAAAACCCAGATTGATCAAAGAGGTTAGGGAATGGGACAAGACCATACTGAAATTTGAGAAAGAGGTTATCAATCCTTCTATTTGCTCTCAAGAGACGGTGAACAAGGTGCAGCAACTTTTAAAGGATGTTGTAGAAAAGGATTACGGAACTGGCCATGGCTTGTACTCTCCTAATTTTTCCATGGCAGGAAAAACAGGTACTTGTCAAAAAGATTATGTGTCCAAGGATCCTAACAAGTTAAAGTACATTTCTACTTTCGCTGGTTATTTTCCTGCAGATAACCCAAAGTACTCCTGCATCGTCGTTATTCATGAGCCCGATAAAAGCGTAGGATACTATGGGGCAGATGTTTCCGGTCCGGTATTTAAGTCCATTGCCCAAAAAATTTACGCAACCAATCCATTGACAGATGAGATTGAGGATATGCGACCTGAAGCGGTGCAGTTGGAAAAAAACTACGAGCAATACTACGCAAAAGCACAACAGGATTATAAGATACTTCCAAATGTTCAAGGGATGAGCGGTATGGATGCCGTGGCCCTTTTGGAAAATTTAGGAATAGAAGTAGAGGTGAAGGGTAATGGTAAGGTAAGAAGTCAGTCCATCTCCCAGGGAACGGATCTGAACAAGGTCAAAAAAATAATATTGGAACTTTCATGATGTTGTTAAAAGACATATTGTATGGGGTTAGCCTATCCGCTGTTAGCGGAAGCACCAATGTTATGGTCAATGCTATTGTTTTTGATTCCAGAAAGGTAGGATTGGATGATGTTTTTGTCGCCATTAAAGGGACTGTCACAGATGGTCATAAATATATAGAACATGTAGTTGCAGCTGGCGCCAAAGCAATTATCTGTGAAGAACTTCCCAGTGTAATGGTGAACGGGGTAGTCTATGTAGAGGTTGATAATGGGAATAAAGCCTTGGCAATCATGGCTTCAAACTATTACGGAAACCCGTCCAAAAATTTGAAATTGATAGGGATAACTGGTACCAATGGTAAAACCACTATCAGTAGTCTTTTGTATCAGTTGTTTAAAAAGGCAGGTTTTAAAGTGGGCTTGATCTCCACTATAAAAATCATGGTAGATGACAATGTTTATGCTACCAGCCATACGACTCCAGATGCCTTGACCATTAATTATCACTTGCATTTAATGAACGAGGTGGGAGTCGAGTATTGTTTTATGGAGGTGAGCTCCCATGGAATTCATCAAAAAAGAACAGAGGGACTAGTATTTGCAGGGGCCATTTTCACCAATTTGTCTCATGACCATTTAGACTATCACAAGACCTTTGCAGAATATAGGGATACCAAAAAAATACTTTTTGATAAGTTACCTAAATCAGCTTTTGCCCTCACCAATATCGATGACAAAAACGGATTGGTGATGCTGCAGAACACAAAAGCCAGAAAATTCACCTATGCCTTAAAATCTTACGCAGATTACAGGGCCCAGATCTTAGAGAACCAATTCCATGGTCAATTGTTAAAGATTGATGGGGATGAGGTCTGGTCTAGGTTGATAGGGGATTTTAACGCTTACAATATGTTAGCTATTTATTCCACTGCCGATCTTTTGGGATTGGAAAAACTGGAGATATTAAGGTTGCTGAGTGAACTGGAAAATGTAGATGGCAGATTCCAATATTTTATATCCAAAGAAAAAATTACAGCAATAGTCGATTATGCCCATACGCCGGACGCACTAAAAAATGTACTTATTACGATAAATGCATTGAGGACTGGAAATGAAAAAGTCATTACCGTAGTGGGGTGCGGTGGTGACAGAGACAAGTCTAAACGTCCGGTTATGGGTCATATCGCTACAGAATTTAGCAATCAGGCCATTTTCACTTCGGATAATCCACGTACAGAATCTCCTGCACAGATTATTAAGGATATGGAAGAAGGGGTAGAGGCGCAAAATGTACGCAAGGTACTTGCTATTGAAAATAGGGAGCAGGCAATTAAAACAGCTTGTCAATTGGCAGAGGCCAATGATATCATCCTCATAGCGGGAAAAGGCCATGAGACCTACCAGGAGACCAATGGGGTGCGGGTAGATTTTGATGATTATAAAAAAGTGAAGGAATTATTAACGATGTTAAATAAGTAGCATTTCCATTTTCATTTGGAAAGAGGAAAATAGAAAAGAGATATGTTATACTACCTTTTTGAATATTTAGAAAAACATTACCAAATCCCTGGGGCGGGACTGTTCCAATTTATAACGTTCCGTGCAGCGATTGCGGTGTTGTTCTCTTTGATCATAGCTACAGCCTACGGAAAGCGTATCATACTTTTTTTACAGCGCAAGCAGATTGGAGAAACTGTAAGAGATTTGGGACTTGACGGTCAGAAACAAAAAGCTGGTACCCCAACCATGGGAGGGCTAATAATTATAATAGCTACGTTGATTCCAGTGCTGTTGTTTGCCAAGTTGGACAATATTTATATCATCCTTTTGATTGTCACCACCATTTGGATGGGGATTATTGGATTTGTGGATGACTACATAAAAATTTTCAAGAAGGACAAAGAGGGGTTAAAAGGGAGGTTTAAAATAATGGGGCAAGTGGTGTTGGGCCTAATCGTGGGTTCAACCCTTTATTTTCACCCCCAGGTGACCATGAAAGAAGCAAACAGAACTTTAATAACACAAAGTTATACGGTAGTTGCCCAATCTGGCGATGAAATAAAATCCACGAAAACCACGGTTCCTTTTTTTAAGAATAATGAGCTCGATTATAGTGTTTTTATCACTTGGGCCGGAGAAGGCCTGCAACCTTATGCGTGGCTGATCTTTATTCCAATCATTATCATCATAGTAACAGCGGTATCCAATGGCGCAAATTTAACCGATGGTATAGATGGTTTGGCCGCGGGAACCTCGGCGATAATTGTCTTTACCCTGGGTATTTTTGCTTTCGTTTCCGGTAATATCATTTTTTCGGACTATCTGGATATCATGTTCATACCAAGAGCAGGGGAATTGGTGGTATTTATAGCCGCCTTTTTAGGGGCTCTGGTTGGGTTCTTATGGTACAATGCCTTTCCTGCCCAGGTATTTATGGGAGATACGGGTAGCCTTACCATTGGGGGGATAATTGCTGTTATAGCCATTATCGTAAGAAAAGAACTCTTGATTCCTGTGTTGTGTGGAATCTTCTTTGCTGAGTCAATTTCAGTAATGCTACAAGTAGGATATTTTAAGTACACCAAGAAAAAATTTGGTGAAGGCCGGCGTGTGTTTCTAATGGCGCCACTTCATCATCATTACCAAAAAAGGGGCTATCACGAAAGTAAGATTGTGACCAGGTTCTGGATTATAGGAATTCTCTTGGCAATTGTTTGTATCGTAACCTTAAAAGTTCGCTAATGGAGAGATTGGTCATTTTAGGCGGGGGAGAAAGTGGTGTTGGAACTGCCATTTTGGGCAAGAAAATGGGCTATGATGTCTTTGTGTCCGATGGAGGGAAAATTAAGGAAAAATATAAAAATGCTCTCGAAAATCTAGGAGTAGATTGGGAGGAGGAAAGACATACAGAGGCTAAAATATTGATTGCCGATGTGGTTATGAAGAGCCCTGGAATACCAGATACGGTTTCCTTGGTGGTTAAACTTAGGGAAATGAACATCCCCGTTATTTCCGAAATAGAGTTCGCTTCGAGATATACCGAAGCTACTATTATTGGAATAACAGGGAGCAATGGGAAGACCACGACTACCATGTTGGTGAATCATTTGTTAAAAAATGGTGGATTGAACGTGGGAATGGCCGGTAATATTGGCGACAGTTTTGCGAAAATGGTTGCAGAACAGGATTATGACTATTACGTGTTGGAGATAAGTAGTTTTCAATTGGATGGCATTGTGGAATTTAAGCCACATATCGCGATCATAACCAATATATCTCCCGACCATTTGGATCGATATGATTATAAGTTTGAAAATTATATCGCTTCCAAATTTAAGATAGTACAAAATCAAACCGATGAGGATTACCTTATTTACGATGCTGATGATGAAGTAATAATGGATTATTTGGAACAACACAAAATATCATCCAAGTTGATTCCCTTTTCCCTGGAGAAAGAATTTACGGAAGGCGCATATATAAAAAATAATAAAATACAGATTACAACTCAAAATAACACAATGGAGATGGAGCAAGACACTTTGGCTTTAGAAGGCAAGCACAACCTTAAAAACACTATGGCAGCATCAACTGCAGCCAAGTTGGTGCAGATTAGAAAACAGACAATCCGAGAAAGTGTCCAAAATTTTCAAGGCGCCGCCCATAGATTGGAAAAAGTATTGAAGATCCATCATGTGCAGTACATCAATGATTCCAAAGCTACCAATGTAAATGCAACGTATTATGCATTGGACAGTATGAAAACCCCTACCGTTTGGATTGTAGGTGGGTTGGATAAAGGGAACGATTATAAATCCTTAATGCCAATGGTCAGGGAAAAGGTAAAGGCCATAGTGTGTTTGGGATTGGATAATTCAAAAATAAAGGATGCATTTGGCAATGTAGTGGATTTAATGGTGGAGACTTTTTCAATGGAAGAAGCCATAAAGGTGGCTTATAAAATTGCTGAACGAGGTGACACCGTATTATTGTCCCCGGCCTGTGCCAGTTTTGACCTATTTAAAAATTACGAAGACAGGGGAGATCAATTTAAAGAAGCTGTAAAAAACCTATAGTGTGGTAGATTTTTTTAAAAATATCAAAGGAGATAAGGCCATATGGGGGGTTGTAGCCCTCTTGGCCCTATTTTCTTTTTTACCTGTTTACAGTGCCAGTAGTAATTTGGTATATGTGGTAGGTAATGGGACAACAGTGGGGCATTTGTTGAAACATGCGATGCTGTTGATTCTGGGATTTGGTGTCATTTATGGCGTTCATAAAATACCGACTCACTTTTTTAAAGGTCTATCTCTCATTGCCATGCCTATAGTTTTGTTGTTGTTGGCATACACTTTGGCTCAGGGAACAACTATAGATGGTGCCAATGCAAGTCGTTGGATTCGCCTTCCCTTGG
The DNA here is from genome assembly GCF_001430825.1 of Sediminicola sp. YIK13. Lineage (GTDB taxonomy): Bacteria > Bacteroidota > Bacteroidia > Flavobacteriales > Flavobacteriaceae > Sediminicola. The sequence goes on from NZ_CP010535.1 coordinate 3,492,037, forward strand.
TTGGTTTTACATTCCAAACTTCTACTTTGGCGTCCGTGGTTTTAATGATCTATGTCGCTAGGTACCTTACAAAAATTAAGGATAAAATTATAAGTTTTAAGGAGAGCATCCTGCCCTTGTGGCTGCCAGTTTTTTTGGTGTTGATACTGATCCTTCCCGCTAACTTTTCCACAGCTGCCATTATCTTTTTTATGGTATTGTTACTGTGTTTTATGGGGGGGTATCCTATCCGATATTTAATGGGGATAATAGGTGCGGGAATTTTGCTGCTCACCCTGTTCGTATTGTTGGCCAAGGCCGTTCCAGATGTATTTCCCAATAGGGTGGATACTTGGATCAGTAGAGTGGAAAGCTTTTGGGATCCAGCGGATACGGAGGCAGATTACCAGATTGAAAAGGCCAAAATAGCTATCGCTACCGGTGGTATTGTGGGTAGCGGTGCGGGAAAGAGTGTCATGAAGAACTTTTTGCCGCAGAGCTCTTCGGATTTTATCTATGCCATTATTGTGGAGGAATACGGACTTATTGGGGGTTTCGCCATAATGTTTTTTTATCTGTTGTTGCTGTTTAGAATAGTGGTGGTTGCCAATGGAAGCTCCAGCGTTTTTAGCAAGTTGCTGGTGGTTGGTGTTGGTTTGCCCATTGTTTTCCAAGCCCTGATCAATATGGCTGTGGCAGTAGAATTATTTCCGGTAACCGGGCAGACCTTGCCCTTGATAAGTAGTGGTGGTACCTCAATCTGGATGACCTGTCTTGCAATAGGCATCGTATTGAGTGCAAGTAATAAAAATATGGAAGAAGAGGAAAATGCCTCGGAATTGGATGATACGAACCCTTTAGAAGTGCTAAGTGGACAACTATAGATTTATACTTTCCGGGGGAGGAACAGGCGGACATATATATCCGGCCATAGCCATAGCCAACGAATTGAAATTGAGGTATCCCAATGCCGATATTCTGTTTGTAGGGGCCAAGGATAGAATGGAAATGGAAAAAGTTCCTCAGGCTGGGTATAAAATAAAAGGATTGTGGATTAGTGGGTTACAGCGGAAACTGACCCTTAAAAATTTAATGTTTCCAGTAAAATTGATAAGTAGTTTGATAGAAGCTCGTAGCATAGTGACAAAATTTAAACCTCAGGTAGTTATCGGTACCGGAGGCTTCGCCAGTGGTCCACTTTTAAAAATAGCTTCGAACCAAGGGATACCATGCGTGTTGCAGGAACAAAATTCTTATGCCGGGGTCACCAATAAGATGCTGGCTAAAAAAGTGGAAAAAATATGTGTTGCCTATGATGGGATGGATAAATTTTTTCCTTCCGATAAAATTGTGAAGACAGGAAATCCGGTACGCAGTGATTTAATAAAGGCGGTTGTTGATAAGCAGGCTTCGGTTGAATTTTTTGGATTGGACGCTTCCAAGCCGGTTTTAGTGATTTTGGGCGGAAGTTTAGGGGCAAGAAGGATCAACCAATTGGTAGCAGAGAAACTATCCTTTTTTCAGGCCCTAGGGCTGCAATTGGTATGGCAGTGCGGTAAGCTCTATTATGAAGAGTACAAGAAACATGGTTCGGATACGGTAAAGGTGTACGACTTTTTGAACGATATGAATTTTGCCTATGGGGCTGCAGATATGATTATATCACGGGCAGGTGCCGGTTCAGTTTCTGAATTGTGCATCGTGGGGAAGCCGGTTATTTTTATTCCGTCGCCCAATGTTGCGGAAGACCATCAAACAAAGAACGCACAGGCCTTGATTTCAGAAAATGCTGCTGTCATGGTGAAAGAGAGGGAATTGGATACGCACTTTGAGGTAGTTTTTAAGGAGATTTTCAATTCTAGGGAGCGTCAAGGGGAATTAAGTGCCAATATAAAGAAATTGGCAATGCCGAATGCTACCAAGCATATCGTTGATGAGATAGAAAAGATAATAAACAAATAATGCACTATAGAGGATATTAATGAACATTAAAGATCTACATAGCGTTTATTTTATAGGAATCGGAGGCATAGGAATGTCTGCCTTGGCCCGTTATTTCAAATTTATTGGAAAGAATGTAGGGGGTTATGATAAAACCGAGAGTCCATTGACCAAGGAATTGGTTGAGGGCGGGATGGAAATCCATTATGAGGATAATATGGACCTAGTCCCCGAACATTATAAAAATCCAATAGGAACCTTGGTGGTTTATACTCCAGCGGTACCAATGGATCATACAGAGTACCAGTATTTTGTAAATCGAGGGTTTGAGGTATATAAGAGGTCGGCCGTCCTAGGATTGGTTACTAACCACAGCTTTTGTTTGGCCGTTGCCGGTACCCATGGAAAAACCACAACGTCCAGTATACTGGCGCACCTGCTAAAGGAGGCAGGGATGCCAATCACAGCGTTCTTAGGTGGTATTTCCGAAGATTTCAACAGTAATTTTTTATTAGAGGGGACTGAGGTATCTGTTGTGGAGGCCGATGAGTTTGATAGGTCTTTCCTGCAGCTTACCCCTAATATAGCATGTGTGACCTCGATGGATGCGGACCATCTCGATATTTATGGTACAAGTGAGGCTTTGGTTCAGTCCTTTAACGATTTTGCCGGGAGGTTAAAAACCGATGGAAAACTCTTTGTTCGCAACGGTCTGCCTTTGGAGGGGATAACGTATGGAATAGCCGATGGTTCGGATTATTGTATCGAGAACCTTAAAATAGAAAACGGGGCCTATCTTTTTGATCTGGTTACGCCGGAAGAAACTTTTAAGGGGGTCAGGTTCAGTAAGCCGGGGAAGCACAATTTGCTAAACGGTTTAGTGGCATTTGCGATGGCCTTACAGACTGATGCTCCAAAACAGGGCTTGGTGGATGCCATGGGAACGTTTAAAGGGGTGCAAAGACGATTCTCCTATCGTTTGCGAAGGGATGATTTTGTATTTATTGATGATTATGCCCATCATCCTACTGAAATCAATGCAGTATATGAGGCAATTGAAGAAATGCATCCCAATAAAAAAGTATTGGCGATTTTTCAGCCTCACCTGTTTTCAAGGACGAGGGATTTTATAGATGATTTTGCCAAGAGTTTGGAAAAATTCGACAGCGTGCTCTTATTGGATATTTATCCTGCAAGGGAAAAACCAATTGAAGGGGTAACATCGGAGTGGTTGTTGCAGAAAATAAACAATCCAAAGAAAAAACTGATTGCAAAATCGGGATTGATCGCAGAGATTAAAAAACAAGCCCCAGAAGTTCTGGTGACCATGGGTGCCGGTGATATAGGTTTAGAGGTTGTAAAAATAGAAAAAGAATTCGCTCATGAAAATTAATTGGAACTATCTGAAATTGATGCTGTTGCTGGTTTTAGTGATGTGTCTTTACGCGTTTTCTAACCATAGGAGCAGTGTAAAAACTGTTAATGATATTGATTTACAGTTTTTGGGAGATGAAAATTTGTACACCACTCATGAGATGGTTAATAAATTGTTAATACAAAAATACGGGAACCTTAAAAACGTGCCCAAAGAAAAATTAGTTTTGAATACCATAGAGAAGGTAATTGAGACCGATGAAATGGTGAAAAATGCCCAAGTGTATCTTACTGTAGATGGGAAACTTACGTCGAAAATCATACAGCGAAAGCCAATCGGAAGAGTTGAGGGGTTTAAAAAGTATTATGTGGATGATGAAGGAAGGCGCATGCCCTTCTCTAAAATTCATTCTGCAAGGGTGCCCATTATAACGGGCAACATCACTGGAAAAAGTTTGGAAGATATATACGTAATCCTCGAATATATCAATACGGATAATTTTCTAAGAAAAAATATCATCGGTATCCATGTGGGTGCTGATGGGGATTTTCAGTTAAAGTTTCGTATGGAAAACTTTGTGGTGAATTTGGGAGGTGTTGAGAATTTAAAGGAAAAGTTCAACAACTTCATGGCTTTTTATAACAAGGCCACAAAGGACAAGACATTGAATCATTATGATTTAGTGAGTTTAGAGTATAATAATCAAGTAGTGTGCACCAAAATTTAGGGTATGGAACAAGGTAGTTATTCGGTTGGATTGGATATTGGGACCACCAAGATAGTGGCCATTATAGGGAAGGAGAACGAGTACGGTAAGATTGAGATTCTAGGCATCGGAAGATCCAAGAGTCTTGGGGTACATCGTGGTGTGGTCAATAACATTACACAAACCATAAAGTCTATCCAACAGGCCATTGAACAAGCCGAAGCTAATTCGGGTTTAAAGATTGGTTCCGTTGTGGTGGGCATTGCGGGGCAACATATCAGAAGTTTACAACATAGCGATTACATCACTAGGGTGGATTCTGAGGAGGTGATCAATGATGATGATTTGGACAAACTGTGCAACCAGGTATACAAATTGGTCATGTTACCGGGAGAAGAGATCATCCATGTATTGCCGCAAGAGTATAAGGTTGATGGCCAGGCCGAAATCAAACAGCCTATTGGGATGTATGGAGGAAGGCTGGAGGCCAATTTTCACGTAGTGGTAGGTCAGGTATCTTCCATTAAGAACGTGGGAAGATGTATTAAAAGTGCTGGTTTGGATCTGGGAAGTATTACCCTGGAGCCGCTGGCATCGGCAAATGCAGTTTTGAGTCAGGAAGAAAAGGAAGCAGGGGTAGCCCTGATAGACATAGGAGGAGGTACCACGGATTTGGCCATTTTTAAAGATGGGATCATCAGGCATACCGCGGTAATCCCTTTTGGGGGCAATGTAATTACCGAGGATATCAAGGAAGGATGTTCCATCATAGAAAAACAGGCAGAACTGCTAAAAATAAAATTTGGATCGGCCTGGCCTGGAGAGAACAAGGATAATGAGATCGTTTCCATCCCTGGATTAAGGGGAAGGGAGCCTAAGGAGATCACCCTTAAAAACCTTTCCAAGATCATCCATGCAAGGGTTGTGGAGATCATAGAGCAGGTTTATGTGGAGATTCAGAACTACGGTCATGAAGATCAAAAGAAAAAACTGATTGCGGGAATAGTTTTAACGGGTGGAGGAAGCCAGTTGAAACATTTGAAACAATTGGTAGAATATATAACAGGGATGGATACCAGAATTGGATATCCAAATGAACATTTGGCAGGTGATTCCGATGAGGAAATAGCTAGCCCTTTGTATGCCACGGCGGTAGGACTATTGATGAATGCCATCAATACCAAAGCAAAGGTCAAAGCCATTGAAGAGTCCCACGATGAAGTGGACACCGAAGTTATTTATGATGAAGGTAACGGACAGGCCACTACGGAGCAACCAAAGACATTGAGAGAAAGAAAATCCATATTTGACAAATGGTCCGAAAAGTTGAAAGACTTCTTGGATAATGCGGAATAGGGCATTAGATAGAGAACACATATCGTATAACCAGTAATACAAAAAGAATGAGCAAGAACACTGAATTTGAAAGTATAGCTTTTGATTTGCCCAAGAATCAAAGCAATGTGATAAAAGTCATAGGTGTAGGTGGGGGTGGCAGCAATGCCATAAATCACATGTTCCAGGCCGGGATCAACGGAGTGGATTTTGTGATATGCAATACAGATTCACAGGCGTTGGACAATAGTCCGGTTCCGAATAAAATACAACTTGGGGTCTCCCTAACAGAAGGATTGGGCGCTGGTGCAAATCCTGAAGTTGGAGAACAGGCCGCCATTGAGAGCATGGAGGACATTAAAACCATGTTGGGTACCAATACAAAAATGGTATTCATTACTGCAGGTATGGGTGGGGGAACAGGTACTGGAGCTGCCCCTGTCATTGCCAAGCAAGCCAAGGAATTGGATATCCTAACGGTCGGTATCGTAACCATACCCTTCCAATTTGAAGGAAAAATGCGTTGTGAGCAGGCCCATGTGGGAATGGAAAAACTGCGTAGAAATGTAGATTCATTAATTGTAATCAATAACAATAAGCTTAGGGAAGTTTACGGTAATTTGGGCTTTAAGGCCGGATTTTCCAAAGCGGATGAAGTGTTGGCAACAGCTGCGAGAGGAATTGCGGAAGTTATTACCCATCACTATACTCAAAACATAGATTTACGTGATGCCAAGACCGTATTGTCCAATAGTGGTACTGCCATTATGGGATCTGCTGCGGCATCCGGATCATCAAGGGCCCATGAGGCAATCATGAAGGCCTTGGATTCACCATTATTGAACGACAACAAGATTACTGGAGCTAAAAACGTGCTGTTGCTCATCGTTTCTGGGTCACAGGAAATTACCATAGATGAGATAGGGGAAATCAACGACCATATCCAAATAGAGGCCGGTCATGGTGCCAATATCATTATGGGTGTAGGTGAGGACGAAAGTTTGGGAGAGGCCATCGCAGTAACAGTAATAGCCACGGGTTTTAATATAGACCAGCAGGATAATATAGTGAATACGGAATCCAAGAAGATTATACATACATTGGAAGATGAGCAAAAAGCCGAACAGGATTTGATGCTATCTTCACGTAATGTCGTGCACAAATTGGAATTGGATGAAGAGGAAGAGGCAACTCCAACACCCGAGCTGGTCGTTAAACATCAATTGATAGAAGAAGTAGAGGAAGAAGATGAAGTACAGGCAAAAGCTCCTGTAAGAGAAATGGATTTGATACCAACGACAAGTTATCTCAAAAATTTCAATGTCTTTTACGAAGAGGTTATCGCAGAGAATGTTGAGAATGATTTTATTGTGATCGATTCCAAGGACAGTCTTAGCGATATTGAGGTTGTAGAACCAGTATATGTTTCCTCCAAAAGGCAGGAAGAGGATCAGTTTACCTTGAGTTTTGATATGCCCTTGAGCCAGTCAAAAAGAAGTTCAGACGAGGAAGAGGAAAAGGAGCACACCATTACCTTTAACTTGGACGAGGTCAGGGAAATGGATGTCAGGGATCATATCGAGGTTGTTCCTGTATTAGAATACAACAAGAACGGTGAGAAAAGATACAGCTTGGATGATTATATGGAATTGGAGCAAAAACTGACAGGTGCCAAATCCAAGGCTGAAAAGTTTGAACCAAAAATAATTGAGGACGAATTGGTTTTTGAAAAGAAGACTGTTCAAAGAGAGGAGGATTCTCCTATGGATGAGACCAAAGAGATCAATCCAATGGACACCCCTTTGGAAGAATTGTTGAAATCAAGGGCTGATGAGCGCAGAAGAAAATTAAAGGATTTCAATTATAAGTTTCAAAACAGCATGAATAGGATCGACGAGATCGAAAAACAGCCTGCCTATAAGAGGCAAGGGGTGAACTTGAACGAGGCTTCCAGGGAAAATAAGGTCTCTAGAACTTCTCTTAGCGAGGATAGCAATGATGAGATCCAAATGCGTTCAAATAATTCATTCCTACATGATAACGTGGATTAAGGGAATTGCAATTTCTTTAATTTTTTAGAAAAGTTTAAACCCGAAAATACAAGTTGTTTTCGGGTTTATTTTTTATCTTCGCTCATCTAAAATAATTGGATATGAGCTTGCAACAACGCGTAATGGAAGAAATGAAAACGGCTATGAAAGCCAAGGATACTGTTGCATTGGAATCGCTCAGGGCCATTAAATCGGCTTTGTTGATGGCACAGACTGAAACAGGGGCTGGTGCTGGACTATCAGAAGACGAGGAAGTGAAGTTGGTGCAAAAGCTTGTTAAGCAACGTAAGGATAGTGCAGCCATCTATACCGAACAAGGTAGGGCCGACTTGGCAGAACCGGAATTGGCACAAGCTGCAGTTATAGAACGTTTTTTACCGGAACAACTGACCGAGGAAGAAATAGAGAAAGTAGTGGTGCAGACCATAGAATCTGTTGGGGCTTCAGGAATGAAGGACATGGGGAAGGTTATGGGTATCGTTTCCCAGGAACTTGCCGGACAGGCAGATGGAAAAACAATTTCCAACATTGTAAAAAGAAAACTTTCGTAAATTTGTAAAGTATTATTGGCCTCGTGGCGCAACTGAATAGCGCATCAGATTTCGGCTCTGAGGGTTACAGGTTTGAATCCTGTCGAGGTCACGAATAAACCACAAAAAAGTGGATGTGCAAGCGAGCTTCAAAAATGAAGCTCGCTTCTTTTTTGAAGTAAAGCGAAGCAAATCTTTTTGTGGTTTTCAAAGCGGAGCTTTGCAGGAAGGGCGCAGCCAATCCTGTTTTTTATCCCTTTTGGATTTTCGCTTTAATTTGAGGATAACCATTGTGTGCCTACTTGCTGGTTTTCAAAGCGGAGCTTTGCAGGAAGGGCACAGCCAATCCTGATTCTGATCCCAGTTCGGTTTTCTTTTTTTATGGGGATAGGCGTAGTGCGTCTGTTAGCTGGTTTTCAAAGCGGAGCTTTGCAGGAAGGGCGCAGCCCATCCTTACATTTTCGCGAGTTTAGCATAAACTGGCAAAAAGTAATTATATCTTTCTGTTCAGTTCCATATTGATCTCCACATTCACTTCATCTCCCACCACCATGGTCATGGCCCAATTTCCTTTACCTACTCCAAAATCTGTCCTTTTCAATTTAGTTTCAAACGCTAGGCCCAAAATAGTAGTTCCTTTCATCATGGGATTTTCCATTTCCCCAGTAATTTTAAAAGGGATGGATACGGATTTCGTAACATCTTTGATTGTTAAATCACCTACCACTTGATAATCATTGCCTGAAAGGTGGTTGATTTTAGTTGAAGTAAAAGTGATATAAGGAAATGATTCTGCGTCAAAGAAATCACTGGAGGTTAAATGTTTGTCTCGTTTTTCAATATTCGTATCAATGCTGGCCACGGGTATTTTAAATGTAAACTTACTATTCGGTAAATCTTTAGGATCAAAATGAAAGGTTCCTTCCTTTTTTTGAAAAATGCCGTTCACAGTATTAAAAAAGTGTTTGACTCCGAAATTGACCGAGGTGTGGTTCTGATCCAATTCCCAGCTTTTAGCCATCATATCTTGAGCGGTAAGACTGGATGATACTAAAAGGAGCAGGGAAAATACTATACTATTTTTAAGAATTTTCATGGTTGCCGTATTAAATTATTCAACTTACATGCCTCTGCAAAAAATAAAGTGCCGATGAATTATGGCATTCATTTTTGGAAAAATAACGTCAATACATATCTTGATGTGCAAAATTATTGAAATGTGCTGTTTTCTGAAATGATGTACATCATGCCATGATTTTGTTGGTAAGGTAATTTTGTAATAAAAAACACGGGCTTTGGGCCCGTGTTTTTTATTATTTCTAATATGTTATGTCCACTGAATTTATTCCACAGCTACTTTTTTGCCTAGAATGGAATTGATAATGATCTTGGCATGGATCCTTGAATTTTCTATAAACCATTTATGCGTTTCCATCCCGCCACAAATAACCCCGGCTAAATAGAGGCCTTCCACATTGGTCTCCATGGTATCTTCATTATAACTCGGTAATCTCTTGTTGTCATCCGAAAGTTGGATGCCCAATTTTTCCAGAAAGCTGAAATTGGGCTTATATCCTGTTAGAGCAAGGACATAATCATTCTCTATGCTTTTGGCACCTTCAGGAGTATCAATTACAATGCTGTCTTCTGTTATTTCAGTAACGTTGGCATTAAAGTAAGCCTTTATACTCCCTTCATTAATTCTGTTGATAATATCCGGACGGACCCAATATTTCACCCGTTGTCCCACTTCTTCACCTCTGATGATCAAAGTTACCTCGGCACCTTTTCTATAACATTCCAAAGCGGCATCCACTGCGGAATTGCTTGCCCCAATGACCGCCAATTTTTGACTGGCATAGAAATGGGGCTCCTTGTAGTAATGGGATACTTTATCCAAATCCTCCCCGGGAACGTTCATATAATTGGGGATGTCATAGAAACCTGTTGCGATCACCACAGATCCGGCCTTATATGTTGTCTTATTTGAGATTAGGGTAAAGGAATCCTGATCTTTAGAGATGTGTTCTACTTTTTCAAATAGGTTGATTTTTAATTTATTATTCGTTACGATCCTTCTGTAATATTCAAGTGCCTCATCCCTTTTGGGCTTGGCTTCCTTGCTGATAAATGGAATCTCATCGATCTCTAATTTTTCGGAGGATGAAAAGAACTGCATGGTCATGGGATAATTGTATAGGGAGTTCACGATACATCCTTTTTCGATGATCAAATACTCCAATCCTTTTTTCTCGGCTTCAAGGCCACAGGCAATGCCTATAGGGCCTCCTCCAACAATTATAACATCAATCTGCTTCATTATTATCCAACAATTTCTTTTAACTCTTTTATGGTTTGGGTAGGGTTGCTCGAATTGAACACAAAACTACCCGCTACTAGCACATCTGCTCCAGCCTCTATCAAATCTTTAGCATTCTCTGCATTTACGCCCCCATCTATTTCTATAAGGGTATGTGCCTTTTTTCTATTGATCAGTTCCTTTAGGGACTTGACCTTGTCATAGGTGTTTTCAATAAAGGACTGACCTCCATATCCCGGGTTAACGCTCATCACACATACGAGGTCGATATCATTGATGGTATCTTCCAATAAATGGATACTTGTATGTGGGTTAAGGGCAACTCCTGCGGTCATCCCCTCAGCTTTTATAGCCTGTAGCGTCCTATGTAAATGTGTACAAGCTTCATAATGCACGGTTAGATTATTGGCACCCAATTCCGCAAAATCCTTTATGTAGCGATCGGGATCCACAATCATAAGATGTACATCTATGGTTTTGTCGGCATGTTTGTTAATAGCTTTCAAAACGGGCATCCCAAATGAGATATTGGGCACAAATACTCCGTCCATTACATCGATGTGAAACCAATCGGCCTCACTCTTGTTAACCATTTCTATATCTCTTTGAAGATTGGCGAAATCTGCTGCCAATAGGGAAGGGGCAATGATTTTTTTGTCCATATGTGGTAACTACCTAAGTTTTCACAAAGATAATGAATTGTTATGGTACTTAAGAAAGCCCTTGATCTGTAAAAAGTAAGGAAAGGAAGATGCTTATATATCGTTGGGAGTGATATTCTAAAAGTCTAGATTTATTTATACCAACGTTTTTTGTTCTTTTTGGACGCTTCTGATTTTCTTCCCTTTTTGTGTTTGCTCCCCTTTTTCTTGTGTACTATTGGTTTTGCCTGGGGATCTAAAGGATACGGATGATTTTCTTCCACTTCCAGTTTTGTGAACAGCATTTTTTGGATACTGGCTAAGTAAGGCTTTTCATCCGCGGAACAGAAAGAATAGGATTTACCGGAATTTCCGGCCCTACCTGTCCTTCCAATTCGGTGTACATATGTTTCCGGAACATTGGGCAGATCAAAGTTAATGACTGCATCCAATTGGTCAATATCCAGACCTCGGGCGGCAACATCGGTGGCAATTAAAATAGAAGCCTCCTTGTTCTTAAAGTTATTGTATGCTTGTTGGCGTTCACTCTGTGATTTGTCGCCATGCAGGCTTTCTGCCTTATAATTATTACGGATCAGGGTCTGTTCCAACTTATCCACCCCGTATTTGGTGCGTCTAAAAATGATGATATTCCCTTTTATTGTATTTCTTAAAAGGTGCAGGCACAATTCAATTTTCTTTGGTTTAGGAACATAATACAATAGTTGTTGTACGTTATCCGCGGCCGAGGAAATTGGGGCAGCTTTTACCGTTTCAGGGTCCTTTAAAATGGTACTGGCCAATTGCGTTACCTTATAGGGCATGGTAGCAGAAAAAAGCATCACTTGTTTGTCCTTGGGACAAAGGCGTTCTATTTTCTTCACATCATCAATAAAGCCCATATCCAACATTAAATCTGCCTCATCCAGGACCAAGGTCTCTACATAGTCCAAATTAACTACATCTTGTTTGTGAAGGTCCAATAAACGACCAGGTGTGGCTACAAGGATATCGACACCCTTTTTAAGACTTTCAATTTGTGGTTCCACAGAGGTGCCTCCAAAAACAAGGGCAGTGGTAAGGTTGGTGTATTGTGCATAAGCTTTACAGTTATCGGCTATCTGTATGGCCAATTCCCTTGTTGGGCTTATGATCAATGCTTTTACTGTCTTCGCCTGGTTAGTGGCATCTTGCCTGTCAAATAATTGCTGTAAAATTGGGAGGGCAAAGGCAGCGGTTTTACCCGTTCCTGTTTGCGCTGAGACAATAATATCTTTTTTTTCCAAAACTAACGGGATGGTCATCTCCTGTACAGGAGTTGGTTCATCGTAATTCATTTCAGCAATGGCGCGTAAAATGGGTCTGTTCAGCTTTAAATCTTTAAATGACATATGGACAATGGTCTTAAATAATAAGGCAAAGGTAGGTTAAAAAGGACATTCGCTATAGCATAGGGATGTTCGGCTATCTTTTTAGTTTAGGAATCAATACTTTTCAAAAGACAACACCAATTAAAAAGCCTTTTTTTGAATTCATAGGTTATTCCATAATGCTGTTGGCATTTTATGTTGGCTTGACTGATTTTTGGACATAAAATTTCAAGTAGGGCATATTGTTATCCATCAGGAAAATACAAGATACTGTTTTTAAAATACTGATTATAAGTTGTTTGTAAGTTATTGTATCGAAAAAAATTATGCTGAAATATTTAATTTTAGTCAAAAGTTAACTCATTGTTTAGAAAGTTGAATCTGAATAATTAGTAATTTTATGTAAGTTTAATAGATATCAATAGGGAACAACAATTGGATTTTCAAGCAGCTGAAAAAACCGATCTCTATTGGAATGCTGAAGAACTATAAGGCGATAATTCCTAGTTTATGGAAAATGATTCCCGCCATTTAAGATATCTATTAAATTAGCAGATACTGTTCAATTTAATATGCTCCAAAGATGGGGTTTCATCATTGAACAATATCCTATACACCCTCCCCCACATTAGATTTTGAGCTTTAGGTGGTAACGTCTAACTCGTAGCGAATGGGTTTTTCTATCCGATACCCTTTTATTCTTTTAAAAGTTTGGCGTACCATCATTTTACGGTTAGAAGATGAGATTTAAGGCATCATCATACCCGATGTGTAGTATTTACGGATAATTTTAAATATAGCGTATTATGGAAAATAGGAAAATTATTGCTGTAGTAGGAGCCACAGGGGCTCAGGGTGGAGGCCTGGTCCTGGCAATTTTGAATGACGGATCAAAAGAATTTGAAGTACGGGGCATAAGCCGGGACATAACTTCTGCCAAAGCAAAGGAATTGAGCAAGTTGGGCGCTCAAATGGTACAGGCAGATTTGGACAATAAGTCAAGCTTGGTATCAGCTTTCAAGGGGGCGCATGGCGTTTATTGTGTCACGAATTTCTGGGAACATATGTCACCGGAAAAAGAGATGGCTCAAGCGAAAAATATGGCAGAGGCCGCCAAAGAGGCTGGGGTACAGCATGTGGTTTGGTCTACATTGGAGGATACCCGTAAGTGGATTCCTTTGAGTGACAAGCGCATGCCCACACTAATGGGCAATTACAAGGTGCCTCATTTTGATGCCAAAGGGGCATCTAATTCATATTTCGAAAAAAGTGGGGTTCCCTATACCTTTTTATTGACCTCCTTCTATTGGGAAAATTTCATAAATTTTGGAATGGGTCCCCAAAAAGATAAGAATGGAAAACTATCCATCGCTTTGCCAATGGGCAATAAAAAGCTTCCCGGTATTGCCGTTGATGATATTGGCAAGTGTGCCTATGGCATCTTTAAGGCAGGTAAAAAGTATCAGGAAAAAACTGTCGGGATATGCGGAGATCAGCTTACTGTGAAGGAAATGGCAACTGCTTTTTCCAATGTTTTTGGAACGGAAATCGGATATTCCGATGTGCCGGTTGAAACCTATCGAAAATTAGAATTTCCAGGGGCAGATGATCTGGGGAATATGTTCCAATTCAATCAGGAGTTCGAAACAGATTTTTGTAGAGCCCGTGATCTAAAATTGGCCAAGGAACTGAATCCAGAGTTATTGTCATTTGAAGCTTGGTTACGAAAAAACAAGAACAGACTGGAGCCAAGTATTAGGGGGGAAGCGGCAACTGCTTAGGAGAGCGCTTTCAAGTTATTTGGTAGTTCAATAGAACAGCAAGCATTGATGTAAATCAATGCTTGCTTTGTACTATGGAAGTTGTTTATTGAAATTTCTACTTGAGTCTAAAGGGTCAGTAAGCCCTGTGACCTTAGTGTAAGAATTGGTTTGGAGAACCAAAACAATTCAAAATCCTCAAAATTGGTCTCAAAATCGGTTTTGAGTTGACCAAAGGTGAGCGTGTTTGCGGTGTTGACGGATATCTTTTCCAAAGCCCCCAACAGCCATTCCCCATGTTCTTTGGAAACCGTTATCTCCCTACTTTCCATTTTCCCGTGAAACGAAAGTTTTAAAAGCTCCCAAGTCCGTCCCTTTTTGGATTTGCTGCTAACTACTGACAATGGCGTTCCGCCAAGCCATATGATTTTTGCATTTGGCCGCACTGAAAATTGGGGCTGGGCTTCCAGGGCATGGGCGATATAATTTTTTTCTATGGTAGTTTTGGGAATCTTAAAATCGAACCATTGTTGCAGTGGGAAATCAAACCCTATCCCATGCATAAAATTAAAAAGGGATTTTTTGAGGCCATAGCTAAACTGATCATGGTCTATCCCGGTGGTATCTGTAAACTGAATGTCATTATTGGCAAAGGTTATGGGTTGATAATCCGGAATAATATGGTAATCTGTCGGATTTAACCCAACCGGGCTATGTGCCGTTAGGGCGAATTGGTGCCAGAATCCCGATTGAAGAACTCCCAGTTCAAACATCTGTCGTACCATTTCAAGACTATCCACAGTTTCTTGTACGGTTTGGGTAGGGTAACCGTACATCAAATAGCAGTGGACCATGATGCCCGATTCCGTGAAGTTACGGGTCACTTGGGCGACCTGTTCCACGGTAACCCCTTTTTGGATCAATTTCAACAAGCGGTCCGAGGCTACTTCCAATCCGCCGGAAACCGCAATGCATCCGGAAGCCTTGAGAAGAATACAAAGGTCTTTGCCAAAATTTTTCTCGAACCTGATATTTGTCCACCAGGTCACCGTTAACTTTCGCTTGATTATTTCCAGAGCAAGGGCCCGCATTAGGGCAGGTGGAGCAGCCTCGTCCACAAAATGAAATCCACTTTCCCCTGTTTGTTCAAGGAGTTGTTCCATACGGTCCACCAAAAGTTTGGCGGCAATGGGCTCATATATTTTTATATAATCCAGGGAGATATCACAAAAAGTACATTTCCCCCAATAGCAACCATGCGCCATAGTCAGTTTGTTCCAGCGGCCATCACTCCAGAGGCTGTGCATGGGATTGGCAATTTCTATTACGGAAATATATTTGTCCAGAAGTAGGTCCGAATAATCGGGAGTCCCTACATCACTTTGCTTGTAATCAGCCTTTGGGGAAAGGTTGTTGTAAAATATAGATCCATCCTTTTTTAAAAAGGTCCTCTTTAAAATGGCGGTACTATCCTTGGCTTCTGGATCTAAACAATGGGAAGCCAAGAGCTCAATCGGAAGCTCGCCGTCATCAAGGGTGATATAATCAAAGAAGTCAAATACCCGTGTATCGGAGACAGATCGAAGCTCCGTGTTGGGGAAGCCTCCACCCATGGCTGTTTTTATTTTTGGGAACTTGTGTTGTATAAACTGTGCACACCTGAAGGCACTATATAAATTCCCAGGAAATGGCACCGAAAAACAAACGAGTCTTGGTTTTAGAGTTTTAATGCGCTCTACTAAGATTTTTAAGGTGATCTGGTCAATATGTGTGGGCTCTTTTTGGAGGTGGTCATAGAGTTCGTCAAAGGAATTGGCGCTTCTTCCCAAACGTTCCGCATACCTGCTGAATCCGAAATTTTCATCCAGACATTCAACGATAAAATCGGAAATATCTTCCAAATAAAGCGTGGCCAAATGTTTGGCCTTGTCCTGGACGCCCATAGAGCCAAAAGCCCAGTCCATATCATCGAGTTGTTCGAACCTGGAAGCTTGGGGTAAAAAATATGGGGTACAGATCTGTCTGCCAAAAGTGGCATTGTTCCCCTGCAGGAAGGAAACGATTGGTTCTATGGTTTGCAGGTACTCCTCTTTTAGGGCATATATCCGTTGACTATTGGGACTGTTGATGGATTTATTGGCTTTTGCAAGTTCAAAGATATCCTGTAGCCCTTTTTGGGAAAATAGTGTCAATAATACCTCTATCCCCAAATCCATCTGAAAGGCACCGATATTTTTGGTGTTCAGAAATCCTTTTAAATAGGCCGTTGCCGGATAGGGCGTATTCAGCTGGGTAAAAGGTGGGGTTATAAGAAGTAGGTCTTTCAAATGCTCTATGATTTAATAATGGAACGTAATAAGATGTGAAAATTTCCCTGCAAAAATAGTGGAAAAATAAGAGGCGTAGGCAGGTATGTACCAACACTTGTGGTTTGTTTTGCCTAAAAGTGGATAGAGAGCGATACCATAACTAAAAAAAAATGGGGCCCCAGGACCCCATTTTAATTCGGTTGGGTTATTGTATTGAAAAAATGACGGCCTGATAGGGAAGAAGGTGTATAGTTCCATTTTTGATGTCGGGAGACTGAAGGTTATTGATGACCTCTTCCTTTATAGATTTAGCTTCCTTGAGGGTGATGCTGGAATTCTTTTCTGAGAAATTAAGAACAACCAACATTTTTTCTCCCTTCCACGACCTGGTGTACGCATATATTTCCTGATGCTCAGGTTGTAGCAGGGTATAGGCCCCGTATACCAAGACTGGGTTATTCTTGCGTAGTTCCACCATGCGCCTAAAATGATTTAGGACAGAGTTGGGATCTTTCTTTTCTGACTCAACATTAATGGTCTTGTAATTCTCATTTACAGGAAGCCAAGGGGTTCCCGTAGCAAAATTGGCATTCGTGGAATTGTCCCATTGCATGGGGGTCCTACCATAATCTCTGGACCCAAATTTTAGATTCTGCATATATTCCATTATATCGCCACCTTCGTTTACTACCTTTTTATAACCATTAATGGCAGCAATATCCTGGTATTCTTCAATGGTTTCGAAATTACTATTGGTCATGCCCAGCTCATCCCCAAAATAACAATAGGGGGTACCGCGCATGCTGAGGATAAAGGTATTCAGCATTTTAGCAGAGGGTCTCCTAAATGCAGGACTGTCGTTCCCAAACCTGCTAACCATTCTGGCTTGGTCATGATTGGCAAGATATATGGACAACCAACCTTTTTCAGCAAATTCCTTGTCCCACCGGGAAAATACTTCTTTAAAATGGGTAAGGCTATAACCTTCACGTTTGGCAATATCCACCCCTTCAAAGGCATAGGCCATATTCAATTCGTTACGATCTGCATCGACCAAATTATGGGCATCTTCAAAATTTCTTCCTGCCCCTTCGGCTACACTCATTACATCGTATTTGCTAAAAACCTGTTCATGCATCTCCTTTAGATACTCATGAAGGTTGCCCTGCATGGCGTAATATTGTATAAAGTTTGTTTGAAGGTCATCTGGGAATGCTGGGAACGTGGTATCCTTGGCAGCAAATTGAAAAGCATCCAGTCGAAAACCATCAACGCCTTTCTCGGCCCAAAACGTCATAATATCGTAAACTTCTTGGCGTACCTTGGGATTTTCCCAGTTTAGATCGGGTTGTTTTTGGGAGAAATAATGCAGGTAATAAGCGTCTGTAATGGAATCATATTTCCAGGCATCCCCTTTTTCATCAAAGAGGCTATATCTGTAATTGGGCTTGCCTTTTTCTGCCGGCCACCAATGGTAATAGTCCCTATATGGGTTATCTCTGGAACTTCTTGATTGTTGGAACCATTCGTGTTCATCACTACTGTGGTTTACTACCACATCCATGATTAGTTTTATACCTCTCTCGTGCATGCCTTTCATGAGTCTGTCAAAATCTTCCATAGTACCAAAATCGGACATAATGTTGCGGTAATCACTAACATCATAACCGTTGTCATCATTTGGAGAGCTGTAAATAGGGTTTAGCCAAACTGCAGTAACCCCTAAGTCCTTGATATAATCCAATTCTTGGATAATTCCTTTTAGATCACCAATGCCATCGCCATCAGAATCTTTAAAGCTTCGCGGGTAGATCTGATAGATGATAGCTTCTTTCCACCATTTTTCTTCCGATTGCGCTAAGTCTTTTTGTTCCTCTTTTTTAGTGCCACAGCTTATAAAAAATAGAAGCGCGATTAGAGCTGCTGATAGTTTGTGCATGTTTTTTATAGTTTTGGTTATTTATAAATATAATACTTTAAAGTATTGAAGGTCAACTGTTAGTTTATATTTATGTTACCTGTCATATAAAGGACACATTGCCCGCTGATCTCGACCCTTTCTTTTAAGTAGGTGCACTTTAAATATCCTTTGCGATCGGAAAGTTGAATTGCGGTCATATCCTTTTTGTCCAATACTTTGGACCAATATGGCGTTAGGGTGGTATGTGCAGAGCCCGTTACCGGGTCCTCATCGATCCCGGATTGTGGGGCAAAGAACCGAGATACAAAATCTACATGTTCACCCTTTGCGGTAACAATAACCCCTCTACCTGGCAATGCTGCTATGGCCTCCAAATTTGGTTTCAGGGACATCAGGTCGCTTTCCGAATGATAGACCAACAGGTAATCTGTTTTACCTTTATAGGCAGAAATTGGCGCTAAATTAAAACTATCCAATATTTCTGAAGTTAATGCAATCTCCTCCACAGTATCCGTAGGAAAGTCCAAGGTCAATAATTGAGATTGCCTAACCACCGTCAACCTACCACTTCTGGGAGAATGGAAGTGAATAATATCGCCCTTATGTCCTTCGTGATGGAATAGGACAAAGGCTGAAGCCAAGGTGGCATGGCCGCAGAGATCTACCTCTACCTTGGGCGTAAACCACCGCAGCTGATATTGATCCTTATCCTTTACATAAAATGCTGTTTCAGCAAGGTTGTTCTCCTGGGCAATTTTTTGTAACAATTCGTCCTCCAACCAATGGTCCAAAGGACAAACTGCCGCAGGGTTTCCCGAAAATACCTTGTCCGTGAAGGCGTCTACCTGATATATTTTTTGTGTCATTAATGTGTGACTTCTATTGCAATTTCAATTCCTTGGGCATTATATTGTAGCCCTTGCGATGAGGTTTGATATTGCTAATTTTAAATTTTTTATTCCTATTTTAATTCGGTTTTACCTTCACTTTTTAAAATACTGTTCACCTTCGTTAAATGAAGCTGTAGCGTCTGTTCAAGATCATTCAATAAGCCATCCAATTCAGCAGACAATTCTTTGTAAACAAGGTATGCCCCATCTGTGGGTTTGGCATCCCCATCTTCCAGACTTCTTCGTAAGGAGGCCAATCTGTTGTTCAGTTTAATTGGAAAATTCAGCGGATCTTGACCGGATTGGTTTTTCACCTGATAAAGCTCTTCTTCTATTTGTGCCATTTTAGATGCTAAAGGAGTTATGGCGTTGTTGAATTCAGAAGATTTTAATTCATCTTTATAGGTGTTAAGTTGTTTTCTGAGGTTTCGTATTTTAATAACAGCTTCATTTGCCGCACTGGTCTTATTCTTGATTTTTGTGGCCAGCTCAAATTGCTCCTGTAGGTCAGCAGCCGCAATACCTTTTAAATTAGGGTCCATCTTTATGTCAAATTCCATTGTCTGTTCTACATTTCCCACTTTCATACGTACCTTATATTTTCCCAAAGGAGCTTTGGGTCCTCGCTGCGGTCTGGCACTCCATATGATCATTCCATCAAAAGTGGTCGCGCCCGGGTAACGTAGATCCCATGTAAATGTGTTGAGGCCCTTTGCTGTTGTGGGTTTTGATGATCCCCCTCGTTCCCACCAGGGAATATTAGGATCTACTTCATACTTTGGCTTGCTGCCCGTAAAAGAAGAAATGAGTTGATCATTGGCATCTAAAATGTCAATGGTAATGGTATCCGTTTCAGATTTTAGGTAATATTGGACTTGGGCGTCATAAACACCACGAATGGCATCCGCAGGTTGAAAAAGCACAGCTGGTTGTGCCTTCATTTTATCATTGTACTGGCGCAGGGGCTGAATATTGTCCAAAATCCAGAACCCACGGCCGTGGGAGCCCAAAACTACGTCATTGTCTTTGATGACCAGATCGCGGATGGGAGTGTCCGGTAATTTCAATTGCAGACTCTGCCATAACGCACCATCGTTCAAAGAGAAATATACCCCGTGTTCCGTAGCTAAAAACAATAATCCTTCCCTCTTGGGATCTTCCCTCACGGCACGTGCAAAATGACCATCAGCAATTCCGTTGGTGATTTTGGTCCATGTTTTTCCGTAGTCATGTGTCTTGAAAACATAGGGTTGCCTATCATCTACTTGATAGCGGTTAGCGGCTACAAATAAGGTCCCCGGGCGATGAACAGACTCATCAATAATACTCACCCTCGAAAATTTTGGTAGGTCTTTAGGGGTGATATCCATCCAGTTTTTACCACCGTCCCTGGTAATGTGAATTTTTCCGTCGTCGGAGCCCGCCCAAATGGTATTGATATCATGGTTGGAAGGTGCCAGGGCAAAAACCGTAGCATATATTTCAGGTCCGTTCATATCCATCGTGATCACGCCGCCAGTTTTTCCAAGGGTTGAAGGGTCCGCATAGGTCAAATCTGGACTTATTTTTTCCCAAGTTTGACCATCATTTGTTGTTTTCCAAATATGTTGGGAACAGGTATACATCACCGTATCATCCTGTGGGGCAAACATTATGGGGAAGGTCCATTGCCATCTTTCTGGAAGGGCACTGGCAGGTTCTCCTGAAAAGAATCTTGGGTATACTTGTATGTCCCTAGACTGTCCATTGCTTCGATCGTAACGGGTGAGTAATGCACCCTGACTCCCTGCGTAGAAAATATCGGGCTTGCTCGGGTGTTGGGTGATCCATCCACTTTCGCCTCCACCAACGGCGTAATACCAACCGTGGTTGGGTCCTCTGGCCATCATATGTTCCCATCCATCACTAGGGACGGCAACGGTACTATTGTCCTGCTGCGCCCCGGCCACATGATAGGGTACATCGCTCGTGGTCATTACGTGGTACAATTGGGTGGTGATATAATCTTGTTCCGTCCATGTTTTACCGCCATTGATCGTGACGTTGCCACCACCATCATTAGCATTGATCATACGATCTGGGTTATTGGGATCTATCCATAGATCGTGATTATCGCCATGGGGAACCGCTATGGTCTTATCAAAAGTTTTTCCACCGTCGGTCGATTTGTATAAACCTGTGTTTAATCCATATACCGTTTCCTTGTCCCACGGATCGGCATAAATTCTGGAATAGTAAAAAGCCCTTTGGCGTAATTTCCGTTCATCATTGGTGCGTTCCCAAGTCTTTCCTGCATCATCGGAACGAAAAACACCTCCTTCATTGGCTTCCACTATGGCCCAAACCCTATTGGAATCGGCAGGGGAAACGGTAACCCCAATTTTTCCCAGAGGTCCTTCGGGCATTCCTGGATTTTTAGATAAATCGGTCCAGGTGTCACCACCGTCTATTGACTTCCACAGTTTACAATCGGGACCACCGCCCCACATTTTCCAAGCTTTGCGTTGTACCTCCCAGGTACTTGCGTACATGGTTTTTGGGTTGTTTCTATCCAAGATGAGGTCCACAGCCCCTGCCTTGGGACCTACATAGAGTACTTTTTTCCATGTGATTCCTCCATCTATACTCTTGAAAACACCACGTTCTTCATTGTCTCCATATGGGTGTCCCAATGCTGCTACATATACAATATTGGGATTCGTTGGGTGAATGCGGATTCGGGCTACGGCTTGCGTTTCCTTCAATCCCATATGTCGCCATGTTTTTCCCCCATCGGTGGTTTTATATACCCCATCCCCTTGGGTGATACTGCCCCTTAATTGTACTTCGCCCATACCGATGTAAACGATATCCGGATTGGTTTCCGCGACTGCCACGGCCCCTACGGAAGAACTGGTCACTTGACCGTCTGTGACCGGGAACCATTCGGTGCCTCCGTCCACGGTTTTCCACAAACCACCTCCGGTAGCCCCAAAATAATATTCATAGGGTCTTCCAGGGCTTCCCGCAGCTCCCAGAGATCGGCCACCGCGATAGGGACCAATATTGCGCCATTCCAATTGTTCGTAAAAATCTTTAGGAATGGAAGTGTCTGGTTCTGTAGTGCTTTTAACCTTGCGCTGGGCAAAAGCTGTAAGAAATGAAAATAAGAATAGGACTAAAAATACGGATTGGTAAAACTGCTTCATTGGTAGTTGTTTTGTTAGGTAATGGACCTCAAAAATTCTTGGTGTTGAAGATAATAAAATCAATAAAATAGAACACTAAGGAAATCATAAACAATTTCTGTTGGATACTTTCCGATTAGGATCAATAGCCACTCAGTTCTTTAAATATTGTGGTCCATGAGTCTACATTGCCTTGTTTTTTGCCCATTCGGACGATAATAATATTCTTTTCAGGGAAGATATACAGAAACTGTCCCAAATGGCCTGAAGCTGAAATTATATAGGGAGTCTTGCCGTTTTTGCTGTAAAGCCACCAACAATTTTCGTAATAGAGTTCCTTGCCAAATTCATCCAGTTTGTGATTTGGATCTATGGTTATGCTTTTGTTGATCCAATCTTGGGAAATCAATTGCTCGTTGTTCCATTGTCCCGTTTGAAGAACAAGGCGACCGAATTTTGCAAAGTCGATGGCCCTCAGATTAAGGCCGCTCTCCATTTTGGTCATCCCAGATGCATCACTGTCCATACTCCAAGATCCGGCATATTCCATTCCCATATGATTCCAGATTGCCTCTTCAAAATAGGCGGCAGGGGAGAGACCCCTAGCTTTTTCCAAGATCATTCCCAAAAGTATGGGATTGTAAGAATTGTATTGGAAGCGAATATCGGGAGGAAAGGTTATGGGCAGTTCCATTATCCTTTTCCGCAGTTTTGGTTTGTAATAGGCCTTGGGCTTATCTCCCCAGGGCAAATCATGGTCTTTGAATTGTATCCCGCTTCGCATATCCAGCACATGATCAATACGAAGTTGATCGTATTGTGGGTCTATCTGTCTTAATTCTGGTAAATAGGTGGTCACCTTATCTCCTTCAGATTTAATGTACCCATCATCAATGGCTTTGCCAATGAGCAGGGAGGTTATGGATTTGGCCGTGGAGAAGGAGGTGTTTATGGAGGCGCGGTCGTAACCATTGTTGTAAGTTTCATAG
Organism: Sediminicola sp. YIK13; assembly: GCF_001430825.1. Taxonomy (GTDB): domain Bacteria; phylum Bacteroidota; class Bacteroidia; order Flavobacteriales; family Flavobacteriaceae; genus Sediminicola. The sequence goes on from NZ_CP010535.1 coordinate 3,515,321, forward strand.
AGCAGGCTATCGTTTCGAATAAAAAGAAAAGCTGTGGTTCCACTATTTTTAATAACCACTTCCAATGGCTCTTTATTGGATTCTTTTGCAGTGACCATTATCGAACCGAAATTTGATTGGGGCGTCACAAGGAAATAAAACGGTGATTTAGAAGGGGCAAAATCATTATGTGGAAACTTTTCATGGTCCAAAATATCCGATGCCCGCCATTTGAGCCAACGTCCCATGTAGGTGTCCGTGCTGCATTGCGCATAAAGGAGGGTACAAGTGGCAACTCCCAAAAGGATGATTTTTGTTCTTGTTTTCATACTTGCTTAAAGCACTTAATTCTTATGGTTTGCCCTAGTGGTTTGAATCATAAGAGTTTAGATGTATTAAGATAGTGAAAAGCTGATATTGTTCTTAAGGGTTTACAATAGCTTGCTCCTTTTTAATTTGCAGATGATCCAAATGATGACCAAGTAGTCTCTTGGTGCCCACGCACTCAAACCCCATTTTCAGATACAGCTTTTTGGCCTTGGGATTGTTTTCATCTACCAATAAACCTAAGGTCTGTTGCTGCTGAAACACATATTCCTCTATTAGGTGATTCAACAATTTAGAGCCTATGCCTTTTCCCTGCTCACTGCTGCATACCGCTATAGTGTCAATGTAATATTCGCCAGCTTGTGTTTCGTCTTCAATATGCAGGTCGGCAGCATAGTTTTGGGCAATATGATCTAAAATAGGCTTTCTTAGCTCTAGTAATTCCGCCCCATCATAAAGATTGACCACCCCAATTATTTCATCCTCAATTTCTGCTAGGTAACAGTTTTGGAAGGAGTATTGGTTATGCTCCTTCTGCAGAAAGTAGGTTAAAAATTCTTTTGCCTTATGGTAGTCTGTTTCACCAATGAATTTATAGACCATATTTTCCAATACCAACATGAAAAGTGTGGCGATGGACTCTGCATCATTAGATGTGGCCTTTCTGATCATCATTTGTTATAGGGTTTATTCAAAAATTTAAATAGGGTACCTGGAAGATATGAATCCCATTACATTTTAAAAAGTTCCAAGCCCTTGATCGTGAAAAGTTCAGAGCTATAAAAAATAATAGATTCTTTAGTGGTTCTGTTGGATATGTCTCTAGGGGATTTGCGATTGATCCTTGCTTTGGTATTGTTGAAATTCATGGTATGCACGTCATCTATATCATCCTTTTCATCAGTAGAAAAAGAGATTAGATTTTTTTCAGCTTTCCATGTTCCTTTGCCATAGAAGTTTTCCTGAGTACAAGAATTGCAATTGAGCTTGCGGTAGAAATTGTATAAAAAAGTACCATCCGCTTTCAGGGATAGGGTCCATTTCAAGACATGTCCGGTTTCATTTTCTGGTGAGATACCATAAGTTCCTGCATACGATTCCGTTTGGGCAGATAAGGAAAGGTAACTGACTAAAAATAGTGATAGTAGTAGATTTTTCATACCTATATAGAGGTTGGTTCTTAAGTAATTTGATTGCACTAATCATGCCAGAATAAGACACAAAAACAAGGTTTATTGAAAATAGACATTCATTTTCAATCTGTAACCTCAGCGCAAATAGAAACATAATAATCATCCAAATCGCGAAGTGAAAATTCCATCCGTCCTGAATTTTTATTCAAATGTGGCTCCTCTTCTATAAAGGCGTTCAGGTCTTTTGCATTTTGCCAGAACCAATCCAAATTATCCACTCGAAAGTACAATATAAGCCCATGACCTGGTTTGATTTTTGGGTTGGTAAGGGTAGGATGGCCGTGTTCATCCCATTTGTGCAAGGAAAGAATCTGATTTCCATCCATATCCGTCAGAATTTCAAAAGAAGTACCCCAATGTATACCTTTGCAATTGAGCAGTTTTTGATACCAGGAGGAACTTTTATTCACATCTTTCACAGCAAGGATTGGTTCTGTTTTTATCATTTGTAAGGCTTTATCCCTAATTGATCATTTTTGGCGACTCATCATACTCTTCCAAGAGACACAAACAGTAGATAAATGCAAAAAGCCCAGGCGTTGAAGCTTGGGCAATTTGAAAATGTATGGGATATTTATTTTTACTTGGCATAAGCCCCAGAGGAATAGGTGAGCTCATAGCTATGGGTGTACACTTCAAAAACGATTCCGAAAGGATCTTCCACATAACACATTTTGTAGGGCTTGTCATTTGGATAGTACTCCCTGATCGGCATTCTTTGCTTACCTCCGGCAGCAACTATCTTCTCCACTAAATTTTCAATCTCCGGATCTTGGATACAGAAATGGAAAAGCCCAGTATTAAACGGACTAAATTCAGGGGCCTCCTTAATTCCGTGCGGGAAGGAAAACAATTCTATGCCAATGCCATCCGAGGTGGAAAGGTGCGCGATTTCAAATTCGGTCCAATCTTCGCCAAAAACGTCAATACACATTTGACCGATTGCGGTATCCCTTTCTTTTTTGACCGTAGAAGGTTCCATAATGATGTACCAGCCCATGACTTCCGAATAAAATTTTACAGCTTTTTTGATATTGGGAACCGTAATCCCGATATGGGAAAAGGACCTCGGATAATTAGTGTTCAATTTCATAGTGTTCAATTTAAATGATACAGCAAATTTAGATTATATTTGTATTAATGGCAATAACTTACCAAAAAGTAATATATCTACTAAAAAGAGTAAAATAATGATATTGAGTTATATATAGACATGAAATTGAAGAAAGAATATGATTGTCCGTTACATTTAACGATGGATCTAATTGGAAATAAATGGAAACCCCTGCTATTGTTTCATTTACTAAACGGACCATTGAGATCAGGGGTTTTGCAAAAAACGATTCCTGGAATATCGAACAAGATGTTTACCCAGACCGTTAGGGAATTGGAGCGCGATCAACTTGTAAGCAGAAAGGTGTACCCTGTGGTGCCCCCCAAGGTGGAATATGAATTGACCGCAACCGGAAAATCATTGGAATCCATTTTGAGGGATTTAGATACGTGGGGAAAACAGCAAATGCATTAAAGATTATGCGGCCATTTCCTTTAGGGCCTTTACAAATACATCCAGTTCCTCAGTTGTTGTAAAAACATTTGGCGTAATTCTACAGCCGTGAACATTGGCATATTTAATGGCCACCGTAAAAATGTGATAGTCTTCGAGGAGTCTTTTTGCCATGATTTCAGGTTCCATTCCTTCAATACCAACATTGGCAATCCCGCATGCCCTTTGGGAATCTGCAGGTGTATTCACTACTATTCCTTTGTGGTTTCTCACTTTTTGGGTCCAATACTCCTGTAAATACCGCATTCGTGCTTCTTTCCTGGCCCCACCCAACATATTGTAATAATCTATGGCACTTTCTATGGTCAAATCGTGATATACAGGTATTGTTCCCGTATGGTTCAATCGTGAAATATCACCAGGCTCCCTCTTGTCTTCAGCAAAAATTGGCCATATGGTATCTATATGTTTATCGGCTACATACAATAAACCTGTACCAAGAGGAACTGCCAGCCATTTGTGCAAACTGGAACCATAGAAATCACATTCCAGGTCATTGATATCAAATTCGATATGACCCACACAATGCGCCCCATCAACCATTACCTTAACACCTTTGCTGTGCGCCATTTGACAAATCTTTTTTATCGGCAATATTTGTCCCGTAATGTTGATCATATGACATACCATCAGCAATTTTGTCCTATCGGTAATTGCCTCCTCGTAAACCGCTACAATTTCCTCGTCGGATTTTGGATGATTGGGTACTGAAATTTCTTTGTTTATGATGCCATATCGATCTGCGACTTGTTCAAACATCAGCTTCATAGCCCCATAATCCTGAATGGCATATACAGCTTCATCACCAGCTACCCAATTCATTCCGCTAATGATCATATCCAAGGATTCCGTTGTATTTCTTGTGATGATGACATTCTTTGAGGTAGATCCAATGATATGGGCCAGTTTGTCTGACATCCGTTTTTTGTTTTCCCATTGCACCGTTCGCATATAGTAGGATCCTTCGTAATTCACCATGTCTATGTTTTTGTGAAGGGCATTGAGCGTAGGGGTGGGGATAATGTTGTAATACCCACTTTCCAGATTGATATACTCCGGTTTTAATTTGTAATCCTGCCGCACCTTTAACCAAAAATCTTCATTATGGGCTAAAATATCTGTTGGTATTTTTGCTATGCTCTCAAGAGAAGATGCCATAGCGCTTCCATAAAATGGGGCCCCCATAACGGCCAAAGACATGTTTTTTATAAAATCACGTTTGTTCATTTGGAATCGTTTTGACTAAAGATACAGAATTATTAAATGTACCTCTGACCACCTTTTTTATAACTTAAGCTACCGCTCGCAGTATCTAAAACGGACGTTCCTGCCTTTTAAAAATTCGTATTTAGTGGATTGGTATTGTGATGAAAACCGGAAGGAATGGGGCAATAGGTAGTATCATTATAAATAGTCTTCATTATTTTTTTGAAGGATATAATACGTAATAAAATTGTACTAAAATCATGTATTTCAACGTTTAATATGGTATATAATCCTATATTCACGTTTTATTAACCGAATGCATTAAATTTTTACCCCATGCGGAGATTCAAGATTTTAGTAGGACCTACACTTCTAATTCTTACACTAGTTGTTTTGGCCTTTTATCTTTTTAAAGATAGCTCCAATATAGCGAATGACAAGGTTGCCGCAACTTCCAAGCCTATTGAGAATTTAATCAGTCAGAAAGAGCGCGAACTTTATAACGTGCATCAACAAGAATTGAAGAATGCTGTAAAGGCCTATTTTGATAAAGCGATCGCTTCTGGGGATATTGTGGGAGCCGGGGTGAGCATAGTCATGCAAGATTCCATTGTTATTTCAGATGGTTTCGGCAAAAGAAACATAAATCAAAATGCTGGTGTTGACGGGGAAACCGTATTTAGACTGGGTTCCCTTTCCAAAGGATTTGCGGGAATATTGGCGGCCAATTTAAAGCATGAAGGCAAATTGGATTGGAAAGATAAGGTGAGTGACTACCTACCGGAATTTCAATTGGGAGACAGAAAGAATACAGATAAAATCACTTTGGCCAATATATTGTCACACACTTCAGGTACTCCGTACCACAGTTACACCAATCTTGTAGAGGCCGGACTTTCATTAAAGGAAATTGCAGGACGTTTCAAGGCCGTTAAGCCCATAAGTCAACCAGGGCTCATGTATAGCTATCAGAATGCCATGTTTGCCCTTTGCGGCGAAATCATGTCCAAGGCCACGGGGCAAGAGATTTCCACATCCTTGGACAACAGATTCTTTACGCCTTTGGGAATGTGCTCTACCACTATGGATTATGAAACTTTGGAGCATACAGAAAATGTTGCCATGCCACATTCACAAAGACGAAACAGTTGGAGAACATTGCGACTCAATGACAATTATTACAATGCTATCGCGGCAGGAGGGATAAATGCCAATGCCCATGATATGGGCAGATGGATGCGGTTTTTACTAGGTCATAATCCAGAATTAATGGGCAAGGACGCTCTAGCGGAAGCTTTTAACCCCTTCGTAGAAATAAAGGGACATAGTAAGTATTACCAACGTTGGCCCGGACATTTAAATTCCTATTACGGTTTCGGTTGGAGAATCCACAAATATAGGGAGGACGATTCCAGCCAAGAAAAAACTATATGGCACCACGGGGGAAGTGTTAATAATTATAGAAATGAAATTGCGGTCTTTCCCGAAGCCGATTTAGGGATCTGTGTTCTTTTGAACAGTAATTCAAAACTGGCAAGGGTAGTTATACCAGACCTGCATAAGATTGTTAAAGAGGTCTATGAAAGGAACACTCCTAAAATAGCCTTAAATAGCAGTAGGGAGCCTAACCCACATCTGTAGGGATATCCTAGGACCTTCAATAGTAATTGTTGTCATGATTCTCTTTTGATTGGCATGGACTGATCTACAATCCTTTAATTATCCAATTTCCTTTTTCATACTTTGTATGGACGTATTACGGACCATGGGTATTAGAGCTATTTTATTTTAATAAATTTTCTTTGCTTATAAGAATTCCATCCGTATCCACATAGATGTAGTGTCCTGAGCTAAAGGTGACACCGCCGAATTCAATTGGAATATCTATCTCACCACTATTGCGCTTAATACTTTTTACAGGAGAAGTATTTAGTGCCCTAATGCCTAAATTCATAGAATTAATTATCAGACTATCGCGAATACTTCCATTTATGATAATGCCATTCCAATTATTTTTTATTGCCAGTTCGGCTAATTGATCGCCTACTAAAGCGCAACGCAAAGAGGCGCCACCATCTATTACAAGTACTTTCCCTTTTCCGCTAGATTCTAATTGTTTTCTTACCAGCGAGTTGTCTTCAAATAATTTAAGTGTTGTTATTTCGCCAGAAAAGGCTTTTTTGGTTCCATATGATCGAAAAATAGGAGCAACGCAATGCAATAGTTCGCTATGCTCATCCCAAAGGTCTGCCGTTGTAAACATAGTTGCAATTAATGTTTAAATATGATATTTAAAAGGGCAACAATCTTACAAGTTGCCCTTTTCAACAAATAAAAATTAGAAGAAGAATTATTTATCCAGAACAGGTTCTCGCTTTACCGCCTTAATAGATTCGGACATTACTTCGAATTGATTGGAGGTATTTTTTTCACCTTCAGCTTTTAAAGCCTTGTCCCCTGCAAAAAATGTTTTATGGTCATCTCCAAGATTTGAGCCTGCCATTCTTTGGTGTTTCACACAAGAAACCCCTTTTCTGATTTCTTGCCGTTGAACACTTTTAACATAAGCCAACATGCCTTCTTCACCAAAATAACCTTTAGTTAAATCATTCATATGGAGTGCGGTAGTATGATATGTTGGTAATGTAATTAAGTGATGGAATACACCAGCATACCTTGCAGCATCTATTTGAAAGGTGCGAATCATTTTGTCTGCACGAAAGCATAATTCTGTATTGTCGTATTCCGCAGCCATTAAATTATTTCTATCGTAAGCTGTCATGTTTTCTCCTTCGGCAAGCATTTCTTCATAAGCTTGATTACGAAAGTTCAATGTCCAGTTAAAAGATGGGGAGTTATTATAAACCAATTTGGCATTAGGAATAACTTCTTTTATTCTGTTTACCATATGTGCTATTTGCTTTACGTTTGGAGTTGGTGTTTCAATCCATAAAAGATCTGCTCCATTTTGAAGACTGGTAATACAATCCAAAACGACCCTATCAATATTGGAACCATCTTTAAATTTATACAATCCGTTTGGCAGTCTTATCGGACGTACTAATTTCCCATCCCTTTTTAGAAGAACATCATCTTCATCAGCATCATAAATAGCTATTTCTTCTGCTTCAACAAAGGCTAAATATTTAGAAGCTAAATCTCCAGGTTCTTTACTAACCGGCAACTTTTGGGTTAAACTTGCACCTTCAGAATCTGTTCTTGCCACTATGATACCGTCGTCTACGCCTAACTCTAAGAAAGCATATCTAATTGCATTTAGTTTGGCAATAAAATCTTCGTGGGGCACAGTAACTTTGCCATCTTGATGACCGCACTGTTTGGCATCAGAAACCTGATTTTCAATTTGAATGGCACATGCGCCAGCCTGAATCATTTTTTTTGCCAATAAATAGGTAGCTTCTTCATTACCAAAACCGGCATCGATATCTGCAATAATAGGAACAACATGTGTTTCATAATTATCTATTTGATCTTGTACGTCTTCTCCTTTTTCAAGTTTTCTGAATAAATCATTCAGCTCAATGGCATCAGCCTGACGTAAAAAATCATAAATTTCTGATATGAGTCCGGAAACGGCAGTTTTTTCATGCATAGACTGATCTGGTAATGGTCCAAATTCTGAACGCAATGCGGCCACCATCCAACCAGAAAGATACAAGTATTTTTTGCTGGTGGTTTTGTGATGCTTTTTAACAGCTATCATTTTCTGCTGTGCCACAAAACCATGCCAACATCCTAAGGATTGCGTGTATTGTGATGAATCTGTATCATACGCTGCCATATCTTTCCTCATAATGGCTGCTGTATATTTTGCGATATCCAATCCTGTTTTAAAACGATTCTGAATAACCATTCTAGCTGCGTATTCGCTACTTATCGTATTCCAAGTATTACCATACTTTTCTTTTAGGTTTCTTACCGTCTGCAATGCAGAACTGTACGTAGATTGTGGTAAATTTTTCATAATTTTGTATTAGATTATTTATTATTAATAATTAGATCCTGTTGATTGTGTCCGCAATCGCAGGATTGTTTTTTTATATGTATTGATAGGCGGGAAGGGTAAGGAATTCGTCAAATTTTTCTGACAGCACTAATTTGTCAAAAAGCTCAAAGGCTATTTTAAACTTGGTGTTATTTATAGTACCCTCTCCAACTTCCGTAATAATTTTTTCTACTTCATCATCAAATAGTTCCATATATAGTTCAATAGTGAATTTCCTTCCATCCTCAAGTTCCACCTCATTTTTTAGCCATTGCCATACTTGGGTTCTGGATATTTCGGCAGTCGCGGCATCTTCCATCAAATTATATAGGGCTACAGCCCCGTGACCACGCAACCAGGCTTCCGTATATAAAATACCAACATTTATGTTCTTTCTAATTCCAGCTTCGGTAACGGTGCCCTTGGGAATCTCAACTAGATCTGCTTGGGAAATTTGAACATCGTCCCTTGTTATGTGCAATTGATTTGATGTTGGCATGTACTTGTCAAATTCTGACATCGCAATGGAAACCAAAGCAGGATGTGCTACCCAAGTGCCATCATGGCCATTTTTTACCTCCCGCTCCTTATCCTTTCTCACATTTTCTAAGGCTATAGCGTTGGCATTTACATTATTTTTAATTGGAATTTGAGCGGCCATACCTCCAATGGCTAGAATGCCACGTTTGTGACAACGTTGAATAACCAGTTTGGAATAGGCATCCATAAAAGGCGAGGTCATAGTGACTTGGTCTCGATTTGGCACTACGAAATTAGGATGGTTCCTGAATTTTTTGATATACGAAAAGATGTAGTCCCAACGTCCACAGTTTAAGCCAACAATGTGCTCTTTTAATTCATAAATGATTTCATCCAATTGAAAACTCGCTGTAATGGTTTCTACTAAAACAGTGGCTTTAAAAGTGCCTTGAGGAACTTCAAGATAATCTTGTGCAAAGGTAAATACCTCATTCCACCAACGTGCCTCCAGATAATGCTCTAATTTTGGAAGATAAAAATATGGGGCGGTATTGTTTTTCATCAAGATCTGGGTATTATGGAATACATACAGGCCAAAATCTACCAAGCTCCCAGACGTTTCTTCTGCATTGATAAGTATGTGTCTTTCGTTTAAATGTAAACCCCTTGGTCTGACCATTAAAACAGCCGTTTCTTCGTTGAGGCTATACGATTTGCCACGAATGGAATCTACCAGAGAAATGGTTTTGGAATTGGCATCAAGCAAGTTCTTCTGACCTTCTATGGTGTTGCTCCAAGTAGGGGAGTTGCTATCCTCTAAATCGGCCATAAATGTTTTGGCGCCAGAGTTCAGGGCATTAATAATCATTTTTCTATCTACTGGTCCCGTAATCTCTACGCGTCTGTCTTGTAGATCATGTGGAATTGTACCAGCTTTCCATTGCGTTTCCCTTAGGTTTTTTGTTTCCTTCGGGAATTCTGGAAATTTGCCCTGATCAAAAACCTTTTGTTGAGTTTGCCGTTTTTCTAAAAGAAGCAATCGGTCAGCATTGAATTTTTCATGCAGTAGGGTGATAAAAGCCAGGGCTTCATCTGTTAGAATTTCTGGATAGTAATTATCTGCCTGTTTGGAGAAATTAATTTTGGATTGATTTAATAGGGTCTGTGCCATAATGATTTGTTTTATAGGACAATGATAAAAAAAAGATCGATACAAAACAAGCGAACGTTCGCTAAAAAGTATTATTCGCAAAAAATAGATATTCGCAAAAAAGAGTATATTTGTTTTTATGGAAGAAGATTATATCAAACTTATATTTGGGTTGAAGCTAAAGCAGATAAGGACTGATAAGAATTTGTCTTTATTTGGATTGTCTAAGCTTACTGGTTTGTCAAAGTCGTATTTAAACGAAATTGAAAATGGAAAAAAATATCCTAAGCCAGATAAAATTGCCTTACTTTCTGATAAATTGGACGTTCCATACGACCAAATGGTATCTTTAAAATTGGATAAGAATTTGGCGCCGATAGGCGATTTGTTACGTTCAAAAATATTAAAGGAAATCCCCCTGGACCTCTTTGGTATAAAAGAAAGTAACTTAATAGATATAGTTGCCAATGCACCTGCCAAGGTGAATGCCTTCATTAGTACCATTATTAAAATTGCCCAACATTATAATTTCACCAAAGAGAGTTTTTACCTTGCTTCGGTGCGCTCTTTCCAAGAAGCCAACAATAATTATTTTGACGAGTTGGAACAAAGTGTTCTTAAATTTGGTAAGACGTATCACATAGATTTAAATCAGGAGATTTCTTCCAGGGAATTGGAGGAAATCTTGGTAGAAGAATATGGATATATTATTGAGAGAAATGAATTGAGTAAATACGAAGCTTTAGGAACCTTGAGATCTGTATTTGTCCCAAAAACAAAAACGTTGTTGCTCACAAGTGAGATTGACGAGGCGCAACGCACCTTTATTTATGCCAAAGAGCTTGCTTATAATTACTTGGAGTTCAAAGAGCGTCTTTATACATTTCCTTGGATTAAGTTTGACACCTTTGATCAAGTTCTAAATAATTTTTATGCCTCATATTTTGCCGGGGCTTTGATCATACCCAATGCTAAAATAACAGATCAGTTAAACGAAATTTTTGAGAAGGATACTTTTGATACCAAATTATTTCTCAATGCCATTGCAACCTTTAATGCATCACCAGAATCTTTTTATCAGCGTTTAACTAATATTTTACCTAAAGAATTCAACATTCAGAATTTATTTTTTTTGAGGTTCACATATAAAGCAGGTAGTGAGAAATTTCACCTTAAAAAAGAATTGCACTTGTCGCATCAACATTCCCCACGTGCAAACGAAACCAATGAACATTATTGTAGGCGCTGGGTATCCTTAAAAGTGCTGAAAGATGTAAGTGAAAATAAAAAAGACCATGAATTTGATATTCAGATTTCGGATTACCAAAATGATGGTATGAAATATTTGGTATTTTCATCTGCAACAAAAGATCCATTTAAAGAAAACTATTATAGAAGTTTAAGCGTGGGATTACTCATCAATAAACAGCTACAACGCAAAATTGCTTTTCTGGCAGATCCCACTATTAAAAGCAAAGATGTTGGCGTAACCTGTGAGCGTTGCGCTATACAGGGCTGTGCAGAAAGACAAGCACCTCCCGTTCTTTTGGACAAGAATGCTAAAAACAAAAAAATAGAATTGATAGTAGATGAATTGAATATTAAGTTTGGCAATTGATATATCTGTAGTTGCGGGTCAGGAGATCTGCCCTCCAATGGCTAATAGGTTCTTTGCCCAAAAAGGGAATGTATGCTACTGAACAGTAATTCAAAACTAGCAAGGGTAGTTGTGCCAGCCCTGCATAATATCGTTAAAAAGGTCTATGAGAGGAACACCCCTGAACTAGCCCTTATTGATAGTACAGAATCTCTTTCGCCTCTACAGAGGCTATGTGTTTAGACTGTCACTACTATTTTTCCTATGGCGTTGTTGTCTTCCATGTATTGATGGGCCGCAGCAACATCATCAAGTTGATAAACTTTGTCAATATTCAATACGATAGTTCCATTTTCTACATGATCAATAAATTCTTGGAACCTTTCCAAGGAAAGGTTGTTTGATTCTCCCATATACACTGTGAGTCGGCCTAAGGAAGGGATGTCGCCCATTGGGGTAAATTCTTTCATTGTCCATTCGTTACCTAGGATGCCCGTCATGCAGACCATGCCTTTAGGAGCAATGCATTTCAGTGAATCCTTAAGGGTTTTGGTGCCTATCAATTCCAAAACTTTGTTCACACCCAAGGGAAATAGTTCTCTTACCTGATCGGACACAGAGCCATTGTCAATAACCACATAATCCGCCCCATTTGCCAATAGTGCCTCCTTTTTTTTGAGGTTCCTTGTTGTTGATATTACGGTTAGTCCTTTTGATTTGGCCAACTGACAAGCCAACATGCCTATGGAGGAAGTGCCTCCACGGATTAAAAGTGATTCACCACTTTCAATCTCCAGGGCCTGGTCGAGAGATCCGGATACGGTTTGGAACATTTCAGGAATTGCTCCCAAGGTTTCCCAAGGTAAACGGCTGGTAAAAGGTAAGATAATCTCCAGAGGAACCAAGGCGCATTCTGCATATCCACCATCAAAGAAGCGCCCCATACCTCCCATAATTGCAGCTACCTGCTGACCTTTAGCGTAGGTATTGGAAGGGTCCTCTTCAATGATACCTACACATTCTATACCCTGTATCCTGGGAAAGGTCACCCCGGGAGATTCCCCTCTCCGCGTAAATATTTCTGAACGGTTCAATCCAAATGCTTTTACGGAAATGAGTGCCCAACCCGGTTTCATTTTGGGCTTCGTGACTTCCCTAATTTCAATTGCATTTGGACCACCTGGTTGAATTGTTACCGCTGCTTTCATTTTTTGATCAATTCATATGGTTAGGTATTAAAGGTATAACAGTATAGTATCCATGATTATAAAAAAGAACATTATAATTGTTTTTCTCTTTAAAAGCTGTTGTTACACCATAATTACTTGGTGGTTCTTGTGTTTCTATTTCGAATATAATGGTGCTGTACCAGCTGGTTGAAATAGACTTTAGATTCAACCAATTCAAATGCCAACTCCTTAGGGGTTTCTGAAAACAGTGGAGAACCTCCTCCCAATACAATTGGGAATGCGGTAATGATCATCTCGTCAATGAGGTCTTCCTTAAAAAAATTCTGAATAGTCTTTCCACCATCAATGTATAGTCTTAAATATCCTTTTTTATGTATTTGCCCTAAAACTTCAGACAGGGTACCTTTTGCCAGGTGCGCCTTTCCTTTATGACTGTCAGGGATTTCATTTAAAGTGGTACTCAACACAAAGACGGGCTTTTGATAAGGCCAATCCACATCAAAACCCAGTACAGTTTCAAAGGTGGTGCGACCCATTACAAGGGCGTCAATACCCTCGGTAAACTTCACATAACCCATATCTTCATCATCGGGAATCTTTATGGAATCGAGCCATGAAATTCCCCCGTTTTTATCAGCTATATAACCGTCTAAACTTGTTGCTATATATACGCTGTTCTTCCTTTTCATTAGTGATACTTTAGTGGCTTCAGTTCTTTATTCCCCGCCGATGTTTCAATCTATTTTTGAAGGTTAAATTATTTCAATAGTTGTTCCATCAATTTTATGGCGGTTACCTCTCCTTTTTTGCGTACAAATTCCCTAGGAGTGTTATCACCAACCTCATAGGTAAAAGACTCGGCTCCAAATTCGAAAAAGAAGAAAGCTGTCGAATTAATTTTAGTACCGGTTCCCGGACTAGGTCTAATATTGGGTTTGTAACCAGGAAATTCATTTTCTAAACCACTGATTACCTTTGGTACCAATCCGGGCATATTCCCTTTTAGTTCAGGGGAAATAGTATAGAAAATATCTTCCCAAGTGGAATGAAAATCAACCCCAAAATAAAATTTGCCCCCTGTTTGTGTTGTTTTTTGACGCATAAAATCCCTTATGGCCCTGGTCTCAGGTTGATTGAAGCTTTCCCAATCTCTGTTTAAATCAACGCCCCCATAATTATGGCGCCAATGGCCGTTATCCGCACCATCCGGATTAACAAGGGGAACCACATAGGTATTGTAGGTTGCCCTAAAACGTTTTGCGAGGTCGGTATCTGCACTAATGGTTTCTATAAACGCTTGCATGGCCAGAAATCCGGTGACTTCCGGCGGGTGCTGTCTGGAAATTACCATAATCATTCTCTGATCGTTGCTTTCTCCTATTTTAAGCAAATTGATGGGTCTCCCTTCGTTACTTTCCCCAATGGTTGATTTTGTAACATAGGCATTGGTCATTAATTTGTTGGTCCAGCTATCCACTTCTGGGGAAGTGATCAATTCCTGAGCTGAGATCCATAGGGTGTCTTTGCTTAAGGACAGCTTCATGGTGATACTTTCTGCCAATTCCCTTTCATTAAAGATTTTCTTCACCGAGGTATACCTTAAGGAATCCAGGGCTTCCCAAGTGGAACCATTTTTACTGAGCTTTGGAAAGTACCTATGGAAAGCATCTTCATTATAGGTGAGTTTTACATATTGGTCCTTTTCCGTTTCTGACCAAATTTTAAATCCATACCAGGGGCTTGGATTGATGGGCAAATTCTCGGGCGTTATCAAAACAGAAAGGAGGGTGTCATTGGTACGGGCTACTCCGTTCATTCTGGCGCCACTATAATCATTGGATATAAATATGCCATCACCAAGGTCAAATACTCCTTTGTATTGCCGCTGAATGGGAACAGTTAGTGTGCTGACTTTCTTGATCGGTTCCTGTCCTTTCCATTGGGTAGTTGACTTACATCCCAGGAAACAAAAGATGATGAGAATAAAAAGGGGGACTTTATTTTTTAAGTTCTTCAATGATGCTGATTTATATGGGTTAGTATGCTTTTGACTCGTGCCGTTTTAAAAGTACGAAATCTTTTAAAATGCGGTAAACAGGCTAAAAAATCGATTTTAGAATTGAAATGTTCAAGTCTGAATCTAGTCTTTATCAATTTATGAATTCTTGGCGTATTGCTTTAATCCTATCTTAAGCAGGTTCATTTGAAGCTGTATTGATATTACTTTGCCAATGAGAGGTTGGACTAGTTGAAATGGAACCTAGAAATCAATCGTATGTAATCTCAATGCTTTTTGAAGTTGATATTAAAGAGCCATTGGAACCCATGCCTTCAATATGGAGTTGAATGCTTTTCTGATTCAGCAAGGGTATTTTTATGGTGGTTGGACTATTATTGTTTAAAATAACTTTGGGTAACCAGTGTAAAACTCCATAATTATTAAATTCATCACTTTCAAAACTATTGTATCCTGGGTCATAATATTCTTGGGGTCTGGCAAACCCATTTTTTATAAGAAATGAAATATAATTTTTCTTTTTTTCAAGGATATAATGACCGGGCCTTGGAACTATGGAAATAAATTGGTTCCCCATGAAGTCATAATAAACAGATTGAACACTGCTTAAAGGCATCGTCAATAATTCATTGCCATCACTTAGCATCCCTCCAATAATCACAGGAATTGGAACATGTAGCGCCATTGCTCCAGGAGGCGCTGTTTTGGATAGTACTGTTACCTTACCGCCTCGTATTACAATTTTATAACCCAATTTTCTGAGGTAATCAGTGATGGTTGCCCTTCTCTTGATATCATCATCTGTTATCCTTTTTCCGGTAACTATTGCTGAATTAATGGGGATATCTTTAAAGGCTTCCTTTTGTTCTGAGACTATCACTTCATCCAAGACGATGGTTTTTTCAGTAATCAGGAATTCATTTCCTGAGATAAAAGGCAAGTCACCTACTGAACCAAGGTTATTCAGGCGATGATTTATTCTATATGCATCAACTTCATTTAGATTTAAATCAGATAAACTGCCAAATTCAATTTCAGCCTTCGGATTTCTAAGTTTTCCCTTGCGGTCAAGTACTGAAATTTTTAAGGAATCGCCTTCAAATAAAATCAATCTACTTTTAAAGGTCTTATCTCGTTCAATGTCTGTAATAAAAGTGCTAGTCAGGCCATCACTATAGCCCCATACCTGTTTTTCTGTATCTAAATCTGCATCCAATATTCTTCCAGATATGTTCATCCCGGTTTCAAAAGTATTTTGCTCATTTATTTTACCCTCAAAAATATGGTCCCAATTATAGGTGCCCCATCCCTTTATGAGCAATAAAATATCCAGGTCGAACATGTTTGTTCTATTCCATTCCTTAAAATAATCCCTGGGTTTGTCTACTCGGGAGCCAGTGTATGGAGTCAGTAAAAATGAGGATAGCACTGAATTAGTTGGTGAATATGAGATAGATTCATTAGGAAGAGCAGATATGCTCAATGACATGTTCCCCTCGTAACTGTTTGCAGTATTTAAAGCTACCATTAGTGAGTCTTTTGAAGCATTTAACTCGTATGCTACGCTTAACTCCATAACGGCATTATCGGCCCCATATTCATTAAAGAACAAGCGACTGACCAATGGATTATACAAATGATCGAAAACAGTAATGGAATTTACGCCGAACGGTAACTTGGCTTTCTCAAAGATAAAACTTGCTGATTCTGATTCTAAAAAAAGTTCCTCTATGAAAATCTGTCCATCTTTATGTACTGCCAAATAAAACGGTTTTTGGTTGACCTGATCAATGGTTGGACGATTGGCTACAAGGGTGCCATGAATTTTTTGTGGATGAATTGTGCTAATATTTAGTACCGTACCTTGTTGTTCTACTGCTGGCAGTGTCTGCGCAATAATTGCTTCATTTTTCAACTTTAAACTTAGGGAGTATGTTCTTGCCCCGTCCATTAGAAAGGTAACTTTTCCCATACCGTAGCTATTGATCACTATATTGTCCAGGATTATTGAGCCTAAATCATCAACCAGAACTAGGTTTTCTATTTCCATAACATTCCAAGATGTAGGTTTAACTTGGAATCCGATGGTATTTTTCACATCCCTCACCAATTTTCCACCTTCAGGATATATCGCAATGGAGGGGTTTTGATCGGGTTCCTTTTCCAGATTTGTAAGTTCTATTCTATCAAGGACTCTAAATTCTTGTATAAAGGGTTTTAGAGCGGGAAAGTTGTTCATCCAATTTGTATGGGATTTTATATAGTAATTGGAACTGGCATAACTAGAGTCTATTAAAAAATTCCCATTTCCAATCCCATCCTGCAGATAAATCATTTTTCTTTCGATCAGTTTTCCCGCCTCATTAAAGATGCCTACGTGCAAATTGGTGCTAGATGAGGATGGAACTTGATTATTTCCATCGTAAACATAAGCCGTAAACCAAAGTTGCTCCCCTTTTGAAAAGGAGGTCTTATTTAAATGCAAATGGATATTTTCTCGTAAGGATTTGTAAAAAGTCCTATACCGTTCACTAATCTGCGAGGATATAAGATTTTGAGCTTCTAAAGTAGGATTCAAAAAGGTAAAAATAACCAGCCATAATATAAGTTTTACATTTACCTTTTGACGCATATTTTTTATTATTAAAATCTTGTTGGTTCTTAGATAAAATCAACTAACCTTCACAGGTTGATAAAATATTCTATAAAGTAAAGTTAATATCAAATATTACGCCATAATGTGAAAAAACATTAGTGTATTCTTAAGAAAACCACTTTTGCTTAGTTTCTAAAAAACGTGAAGTAATGTTCAATAGGTCCAAAAAGCTTTTGAAAATTTTGAAGTTTACTTTACTATTAATTTAGTGTTTTGAAAGTGGGATTTAAAAATATTGAAGTAAAAAGTTTCTAATTTTGATGTCTAATTCATACGGCTGTTTGGTGCAAATTCGTCAAAGGGATTGGTACTAAAACAATTCTAGTCTGATATAGGGCTCGTTGTAATTTACGAAATCTTTTAAAATACAATACTGCGCCAAAGTAGAATTGATATATCGCTAACCTACAATTGCCTATATTTTGCTATGGTTCATTTAGATGGTACATAAATGTCAAATATTGCCCCTTTGTTTAATTCCCCTTTTGCGAAAATAAATCCATTGTGATTTTCTACAATTTTTTTCACAATCGCTAGTCCAATACCTGTCCCCTGGAATTTCTCTTTTCCGTGCAATCGTGAGAATACATCAAAAATCTTTTTGCTGTATTCCTGATCAAATCCAATGCCGTTATCCGAAATATTGATGTGGCAATATTCCATGTTTTTGGATAGTTTTTCTATTTTGAATTCTTTTCCTTTCGCTATTTCACATGTAATTTTTATATGTGGTGCGTTGTCCCCCTTTGTAAACTTTATGGAGTTGCTGACAAGGTTGTAGATCAACTGCCTGAATTGAAACGGTATCACTTTAATCTCACACATTTCACCTGTTTCAACGGTACCATTTTTTTGCAGCAGTTCCTCTTTTAAATCTTCCTTTACCAGCTCAATAATATTATTTAGGTGAGCGATCTCAAAATTCCGTTCCTCGGTACTGGTGCGGGAATAGGCAAGTAAGTCCTGAATAAGATGCTGCATTCTATTGGCTGCCTTTTGCATACGTTGAAATTTATCCTTCCCGCTATCTGTTAGGTTCAGGTATTCCTTCTCTATTATTTGTGAGGCAAAAGTTTGAATTTTACGCAACGGCTCCTGTAAATCATGGCTGGAGATGTAGGCAAAAGCCTGAAGCTCCTTATTCATCTTTTCAAGATCCAGATTATTTTGGTTAAGCTCTTTTGTCCTTTCAAAGACCTGTTTTTCAAGCTCATTGGTAAACATTTTCTGGTCTTGTATATCTGTGGATGTGCCCACCCACATGGTAATATTGCCATTCTTGTCCTTTTGTGGAAGGGCCCTGCTCAATTGCCATCTGTATTCCCCATTATGTTTGCGAAATCGATGCTCCAGTAAAAAATCCTCTCCAGTTTGGATGCAGCGCCTCCATTCTTTGATGTTCTTGTCGCGGTCATCGGGATGCACAATTTGGAGCCATCCATAATGATTCAGTTGTTCCAAGGTCAAACCCGAATATTCAAAAACCCATTTGTTGAAATAATTTAGTTTACCACTAGGATCGGATGTCCAAACATGCTGCGCCATCGAATCCGCCAGCAGCCGAAATTTTTGCTCCCGTTCCAACAATAGGTTTTGAAAGTTCTTTTCTTCGGTAATATCACGCATGGTTCCAATGACCCTTTCTGGTTCATTCCTGCTATTATAAAATACCTTTCCTTTAGATTCTATCCAATGAATGGTATTGTCCTTCCATAGTATTCTACCTTCGTATTGAAGAACACCGGTACGAAAAGATTCTTCAATGGCCTTTTCCCGTAAGATCCTGTCATCGGGGTGGAAGTAGGAGGAGGGCTCTAAATTTTCTACATTTTTTTGATCTAAAATTCCAAAAATTTCTTTGCAACGTTTAGACGTTATATTTGTTTTGGTCTTTAAGTTATATTCCCAAATACCTAGTTCACTGGCATTGATAACGATGTTAAGTCGTTCTTCGTTCTCTTCAATTTTACGGAACGCGCTGATAACATCCTGTTCAGCTTTTTTACGCTCTGTAATATCCCTGGCAATAGCGAATAGTAATGGTTTTCCTTCCTGTTGGATACTTCCAATACTTATCTCTACGGGGTAAACAAGGCCTTCTTTGTTTTTATGAAGGGTTTCAAAAGAAGGGATATTTTGCTTTCGCGAAAGCTGGAACATCTCTCGGTATTTTTCCTTATTGTAAATGGGGTCTACATCCGGTACCCTCAAATACTTTATTTCCTGCTCTGTATATCCCCATTTCTCCAATGCCATGTCGTTTAGATAAACAAAACGTCCCTCTTCATCCATCAGGATGAAAGGATCCCCCGCCGTATCTGCCATAAACTTAAAAAGTTTGATCTCTGTTAAGGCAGCTTCTACCTTTTGTTTGGCTTCGAGCAGTTCGGTTACTTCAGCAGCCGTATTCATTACCCCGTACACATGTCCGGAGGTATCAGATAATGGTGTAAAACTGTAGTTAAAATAGTGGGCCTTTAATATTCCATTTTTACGGATATCCACTTTTTGGTTTTTGGCGTGGAAAGGAATTCCTGTAGAGAGCACTTCTTTTACTTGCTCAAAAATTTGCTGACTTTCCAGCTCTGGTAGAATATCGGTGTATAACTTTCCTATGACATTATTTCCTTTGCCCCATACCTCCATTATGGATTGGTTGGCTAGTGTAATTCGCATTTCCTCCCCAGTATAAACAGCAATTGGGAACGGAGCATTTTCGACCAAAGTGCGTATGCTTTGTTCGCTTTCTTCAATTTTTTGCCGTGCAATCACCTGCTCTGTAACATCCTCTAACGTTCCGTTAAGGCGGTAGGCAATTTTATTTTCGTTGAACCATGCCCTGCCTTTAGCATGGACAATAATTTCTTTTTTAGAGAAAGGATTAATAATTGTGTATTCCACATCATACTTTCCACCAGAAGAATAGTCCAATGCCTTTTGAATTGCGTTCGTTAATTTTGTACGGTCTACCTCTGTTACGACTTCAAGGGCGTCGGAAAGTTCAATTTGATCATTAGGCGATAATCCAAACCATTTTTTTAACCTGTCGTTTGCAGAGAATTTTTTGGTAAGCGGATTATAATCAAAGGTTCCTAGTTGTGCCGCTTCAATGGCAAAGTGGAACTCGTTTTCACTTTGCTTTAATTCAATTTCAGCTTTCTTTTTATTGGTTGTTTCAATTACCGTAACCAATACGCCCCCCACTTCGCCATTTCTCATTCTTATAGGGCTATAGGCAAAATCGAAATAACAGGTCTCTAAAAACCCGTTTCTGTTAAGGTGCAACATAAAATCCGTAAAACCAACAGGTACACCATTCATCACTCCATCAAACATGGATTCAATAATATGCCATATTTCTGAAAAAGTCTCCTTTGGGCTACTTCCCAACGCTTGTGGATGTTTTGTAGTTCCTAAAATTGGGCGATAGCCATCATTATATATTTGTGTATATTCCTTGCCCCATGCGATGTACATGCCAAAAGGATTATCCAGCATCACGGAAACCATGGTGCGTAAACTTTCAGGCCAGTTTTCTGGGTCGCCCAATGGGGTTTTCCCCCAGTCTTTATTTCGAATGAGTTCCCCCATTTCTCCACCACCTTTCAGGAAGTAATGTTCTTCGTTTTTACTTTTCATTGAATAACTTATTTAAGGAAGAAGTATAAATTCTTCCCTACTGAGGTGTTTGGAATTAGTATTGTTGGTTAGGGTTATAGCCTCAAAAATCACCTTTTTTAAGGCAGAAAAATCCCCAGGCTTTCGGATATAAAAGGTGGCCCCTTTTTCATAAAGTGAATCCACTACGTCTAAATCAAGTGAGGTTGAGAATATGATTATTGGGAGCTGTTTCAATTCTTCCGTTACTTTTATTTCAGTCAAACATTCTAAGCCCGATTTTCTTGGCATGTTCAAATCAAGAAAAAGAGCGTCAGGTAGATCTCCTGAAATTGAAGATAAAAAATCCATTAGTTGCACTCCATCATTAACGATGGAAAGAGATGCGTCCACTGGCAGTTCTTCTAACGCTTCCTTAAAAAAAAGACAATCATCTGAATCGTCATCAGCAAGTAAGAGATTATATTTTATAACGTCCATTGTGAAGGGTTCAAATATTAAATATGATCTAAAATTAATTTTAATTACTAATTCTAAAGCGCAAAATATTCACGTTGAATCAGTATCGTTAGTATTCGAATTACGCACTTACATTGAAATTGAATTGGGGCCATTGCACCGGAAATGTTCAGCTTGCACTAAGATAGTAAATTGAAAGGATTTCTATTTGGTAAATGTTAAAGCCTGAATCCACAAATTAGCTGTTTATCAAGGCTTTATCTGATTCCGCGATATTTTTTTATTTGTTGTGAAAGCATAAATAATGTATCCGCCAAATACCATACTAAGAATCCCTGCCAACGGAGCATAGGGTTTCACCTCAGGAATAATGGTGGAGATAAAGTGTTGAAAGCCACCTGGACCTATAAACATTAAGACAATGGCAGCTACAATGAACAGGTAACCGATAAGTTTAATTGCCGCAGGATATTTTGACTGCCTGGCAGCTACTATAAATAAAAGACCAATAACCAACCTAATGCCTATTGCAGTGATATAGAGGGAGGTGTTCTCCATATTATCTTTTATCCAACCGATAAGGAGCTCTGGATAAAAAAGCAGCGATATCCCCGCCACCAACAGAAATATTCCAAATAGTTTGATGATTAATTTCATGAATGGAGTTGTTTTGAATTGGTTCTTTTTTTATAATGACTACCAACTATCCTTTACAGCAATTGGTACACGATTGGATTTACCTATCAGAAGCAAGATACTTCATAAATATAAGAACAATTAAGGCCGGTCTCTCAACTGCTATTATGCTGTATGCTGTAGCTTAGCTTCAGTTTTAGAATAATCCAATTATCAATTGAGATAGGCTTGCCAATTCTAGGGTACAGGATCATTAAACAAATTGCTACCGAAATCCACATATACCATGGAGAAAAAAAGGACTCTTTTATATTTCTCATAAAACAATCCCTTAACTTAGGGAGAAATCCTCAAGGTATGGATGGTGGACAGGAAGGCGTAGGGCTAAAGAAACAACTCGGTACAGTTCAAATTCTATTGTATGGAATTGGAACTATGTTGGGTGCGGGTATTTATGTGCTGGTAGGCAAAGTGGCAGGATATGCCGGATCACTGGCTCCCCTTTCGTTCCTTATTGCCGGGGTTTTAGCAGGATTGACCGCTTACTCTTATTCCCTTCTTTCACCGCGATTTCCGAAAAGTGGTGGGGAAATTGTCTATGTAAACAAAGCCTTTAACTCAAAAAGATTGGCCACCTTGGTGGGCTGGGGAGTTATTTTTACTGGGTTCATTTCAGCTGCCGCCATTATCAAAGGATTTGTTGGATACTTGGACGTGTTCATAGAAATCCCAGATGCTTTGGTCATCAGCGTTAGCATGACCCTCCTTTGTATGCTTGCCATATGGGGTATTGGTGAATCCTTGAATGTAATAGGGTTCATAACACTGATTGAGGTTGGCGGACTCCTTTTTGTCATCTTTGTGGCAGACATTGATGTAGAGAAATTCACTTCCCATTTTTCTGAAATGTTCATAAGTGCGCCAGGCTATGACGTATTAGCAGTGTTTCAAGGCGCATTCTTGGCTTTCTATGCTTTTGTTGGGTTCGAAGACCTGGCAAATGTAGCTGAGGAGGCCAAAGACCCAAAGAAGAGCATGCCTGTGGCCATTATGGGCAGTTTGTTTATCGCGTTATCCCTTTATGTAGCCGTAGCCGTTGTAGCCGTGATATCCTTACCGCTGAATGAGCTTTCATCCACAGATGCCCCAATGGCGGATATAGTAGCTAACAAAGGGCAGCATTACGCCTATTTTATAAGTATTATTAGTTTGGTTGCGGTATTAAATGGAGTATTGGCACAGGTGATTATGGGATCAAGGGTCCTCTACGGATTGGCCGGTCAGAACAGCGCCCCCAAATTGTTTCACAGGACACATAAAAGGTTTCGGACTCCTGTGCTGGCCACCATCGTCATTGCCATCGGAATTATGGTCTTGGCCATTTTCATTCCAATTGTTCAACTTGCCAATCTGACCAGTTACGTTATTATTAGTGTTTTTGTACTCGTCAATCTCTCACAGGTGAAGTTGGCATTTATGGATTTTGGCAAGAAGAAATGTTGGAAGAACCGGAAGTTTGTCCTACCCTTTATCGCAGCCCTGCTATGCATTGTATTTCTTGCGTATAAGATAGTGGCCGTAGTGTAGTGTAGAACAATTAAAAAGTTGGCCCAATACCAAAGAGTAGTTTCAATCCTAGGATGTTTTGAATAACTGCATGTAAACATCCTTCATTAATTGTTGTAGTTGGTGCTGCATGGTATCAGTAGGGAGGTATAGGATAGTCTACGTTTACATGAAACTTTGAAACGTAATAGATGTATCAAACAAAGGACTTTATCTATTTTAAGAAAAAGTTTCTGCTGTTTAAGATTTAAATAGTTTCTTAAACCTTTGTGGAAATTCATCTTTTACATGGACCAGTTTATTTGTAAATGGATGTATGAAGTTTAATGAATAGGCATGTAAATATAAGCCCTTGCCATTTAAAATTAGATGTTCAATCCCATAAACTGTATCTCCCAATATCGGATTATCGATACTGGACAGATGTTTGCGCAATTGGTGCCTTCTGCCCGTTAGAGGTTCCAATTTGACCAGGTTGAGTTTACCGAATCTTTTTGAAAGAACAGATTTGAATACTTTATAGTTCGATTGTGATTTCTTGGTGTCAATTTCTGAAGTGATTTCTCCTCCATCTTTCATTTCGCCAATAGTAACCGCATAATATGTTTTATCAACCTTTTTATCTTCAAACATCCTGTTTAAAGCACGAATACAACTACTCGTTTTTCCAACCAATAAAACACCTGTGGTTGCATAATCCAATCTATGGACAGGCTGAGGTTTTGTTGCATCCGAAAGGTTGCTTTGTTGCAGGTTCTGCACCAAGGCATTGGCAATGGTTTTATAGCTATTGCCGCTGACCAAGATTCCCGCAGGCTTGTGAATCACTGCTAAATGATCATCTTCAAATAACACTTTTAACGGAAACAACAGTCTTTTATTCGACCTGACTTCTTTTGGAGTGGATATGCATATGCGCTCACCTCCATTTATTAGTGTAGCCGATGAAGCAATTACATCATTAACCGTAATGAGCTTTTTCTTAAGTGCTTTTTTAAGTGCTGATTTGGTGAGTGCAGCAATGAAAATACCTACCCCGTATTCCTGAAGTCGAATGGGGGAAGAAATAATGGGTACAATATGTATTTCCGTTGAATTTTGAATGCTTTTTATTTTTAATGACGTTTAATCATGCGAACGTGCCCTGCCGATAGTCGGCTATCTTTTTTTATAGATTCTTGCTTTGCGGTTTTTTGTTTTTTATGCTAAAAGCACAAGTTAGTATCCAAATAACAAATACGGACTCTATAATTCGCTGATAGATCCCATTATATTCAGGATCTGGGTTAGAGAACAATACATAAACAACCAGCAAGCTTGTGATACCATAGATGATCGCTTGGTTTGATAATCTATGGTAAAATGCTGATTTTTTTAGACCGAGGCCTATAAGAATAATACTCAAAGGAACGAATATATAGGTTAAGAACCCTGTTATATTATGTATAATTTGAGAAATGCTTGGATCTATAAACTCTTTGTTACAACCACTATCACAGGGGAAGAAACCAACAATTACAGTAGCTAAACCGTAAAAGATTCCTAGGCCATAAAATCCAATTTTGGTTAGCTTGGATGCCGGAAACATTTTATTTCCGACAAAAGCAAATATGGTCAATAGAATGCCACTTGGGATAATTCCATATATTCTTAAAATAGTTCCGTATTCAGTGTCAATAGCATAGGTTTCACTTATATATTGGCTTGTGGCACTATAATTTTCAATTAGTAATCCTCCAATGATTGCAGAAGCAACAAATAAACTTACTCCAAGGACCCCGATAAAAAATGTAATTTTATGGCTCATTAAATTCGTATTTTGCGGTAGGTTTTTCCATTTTCAGGCAACCTCTTGTATAGTTTTGCCCGCAGTTTTTACTTTAATTCTTGCAATTCTTGTTTTGAATGTAATTACCTACAAAGGTTAAATGTATGTGCCCTCTTCATGGTAGCAATACCTTGTCAACGACAGTTGTTTTTTATCCTTTCCAGTGCTTTTGGAAAAGTGTTTTTCATAAAGTGGAGATGCTCATCCAGGACATCTATATCCACGGTAAGGATATTATAGCCTGTTCCTTCGGTAAGTGTATACAATTCCGTGGTGCCCGACCATTTTTTTGTCTCATCATCTATGGGTTGTTCCTTTCCTTTTACCACATTTCCCTGATGCTCAAACATCATGATTTTATTAGGTATGTGTTTTTTGATGATGCTGTAGATACCATTCTGATCAGGGGAAAGGAATAATACCTTGCTGCCTTCTTTCCAATCATCAGTTATGGCATAGGACCCATCTAAGAATACGCCGGCCCAATCCCGATAGGACCTCTCGTTCCATAGTGCTTGCCAGATCTCAGTTTTCCCTGCCTTAATATCAATTGAAAATTGTAACCTGTTTATTTTCATAGTGTACGATATGATTAAGTTTTAATTATCATAATGTGAAGAATATGGCTTAGGCACATGGGCAGGGATTAGAAATAATTGCAAGAAAATAGCCTCTTGTAGTGCACCTCGGCAAGAGCAATGAATAAATTGTTTTTGCTTTAAAAATCACCTAGTAAAGTTATATTCATTTCTCATTAGCCATTCCTCCCCAGTATCAAATTTCACCTCTTTTCTGATAATAAAACGTTTTGGTCCCATGATATAAATTGCTCTTATCAGCGCTTTTTGATTGTTGTCTTTACCGTAATATTCAGTCGTGATTTCGATCTCATTATCTGTCAATGTTTTTCTTGAAATCACCTTAGCTTTATTTACTTGCAGACCATCTTTGGAGATTTTAATTTTATCCTTGCTATTTGCATTGGGTTCATTTGGATATCTAAAAAGTAGTTGCGCATGATATTTATTATTTCCTAAGCCAACCGTTACATCAGCAGGCATAGTATACGGCTTATTTGTAGTGTAATCTACATAAGTAAGACTTCCGTGCCATTCTCCTACTATTAAACTTAGATCATTAGGGGATATCTTATTTTGAGCAATATTTACTTGGGCAAAAAAAAACGTGAGGACAACAAAAATTTTGGTCAAGAATAATTTCATCATTTTTAATTTTTAAAACTGGTTATTATTTCCAAACTGGACCCTCATTTCTTCCGGTCGTATTGGTCAATTGTGTCTTTTGTTTCGTTTCGAGGTTGATTTTCCAAATATTATAAACTCCTTTTGTACCTGCGGTATAGACCAACCACTTTCCATTTGGTGACCAATCAGGAGAGTAACATTCAATCGTATCATTCGTCAAATTATATAAATTGCTTCCATCTGAATTCATAATAAATAAATCCCATTGATTGTTCTTTGCCCCGTAAAAGGCTATTTTTTTACCATCCGGAGAAAATTTGGCACCTGAATCATAACCCTCCTTATTCGTTAGTCTTTGTACGTTGCTTCCGTCCGAATGCATAATATGTATTTCCCCATTGGCAGCGTGTGAATCGTCTGTGGAATCTCTTAACTGTCTTGTGAAAATAATTTTCTGCCCATTGGGAGACCAAGCTGGACTTTCTTCGTAGAATTTGTTTTGAGTAAGACGTTTTATGTTGGAACCATCCTTGTTCATCATATAGACATTTCTACTCAACGAATCTCTTTCACTCATAAACAATACCAAATCGTTATTAGGGGAGGGAGCAGGAAGCACATCAGCAGCGGGATGATCTGTTAAACGATTTAATTTTTTTCCGTTGGTATCTACACTGTAGATTTCTGCATTACCATCTCTTTTGGAATAGAAATATAGAAGTGAACCATCGGAAGACCAAGACGGACTGAAATCAAGAGAATCATTGTTTGTCAAATTTTGAAGGTTCCCTCCATCAATATCCATCAAATAGATTTCAGCATTTCCATCTCTATTGGTCACAAAGGAAATCCTCTCTTTTGCTGAAGAGTCCGAGTCATTATGTTGTTTTGAATCTTTACAAGAAACAACCAACAACAAGATTAGTGCTATTAAAAATTTATTCATGTTACGCTTTGTTCGATGCCTTTACTTGATTGATTATTTTACGGTTTGACATTGGAAATTGGCAACTTATTTTATTTTTCTCTCATATGGCCGACCCAATGCTTCTGTTAATAATATCCACTGAATTATGGTTGCTGCCACAGCAATTTTTACAAGCCAATTAAACCCACTGCCTAACTTAAAAAAGAGCAGAGCAACTGGAAATAGTAATAGCGCAATAATCAGAGGTTTCCAGTTAATCTTTGACCAATCGTATAATGGAATTAAATGGGATTCTTTTTGTTCTTGTACCACTAATGCAATGGTCAATAATAAAAATAAAATAAATGGAAATAGAAGCCAGGTAAATGAAATTTGTACTCCCCAGGTATCGAACGAAACTGGGCTGTTGGCCTGCAAGCTGCCATAAGCAATAAGTCCTGTAAGCATTATGTTCCAGCCAAGTATAAGTATGTGATAGAGGATCCTGAGTTTGCCGCGTCCTTCGAGATAAAAGACAAATAGAGCAATTATTGCGATGAGGGGTGGGAGCCAATAGTCTCCCATAAATCCTTCTCCGCCAAAATTGAAGATACCCCAAGTTGATATTTCAGGCTTTAGCAATATTCTCATGGTAGTAGTCCAAAAAAAAGTGGTGGTCAATACATTCCAAATTAGAACTGGTGCCCGGAGTGGAGTTTTAATTATTCTCATAGTATTTCCTTTTAATAGACGCACAATGGTTGAGCTAAAATCAATACGGTTCAATTAACTATCTGGGCAGTCAAGTTTTTGGTATTCTCATATTTTTTAGTGTTATCTTTTTTGTATAAATCCAAAGAGCTGCGATTCTGTGTCCTTATAAAGATACCCAAAACATTTAATAGGCTCCAAGCCGAGGTTTTAGTATGGGGTTGTGTATAGCGTTTTCCATCCTTTACATAGGTATTACATAAGCTCAACACCGTATTTAGGTCCGTTGAATCGTTTAGTGGGTAGAAATATTCCTAGAGCCATTTTTAAGTGCGTTCTTCCTGTTTGCTTTTTACAATATCCCAACTTGGATAAACACGGAAGGCTCCTTTACCTTCTTTCATGGCAGTTGAGATTATACCTTTCTTAGGAAGTATGGTTTTGGGAAAAACAAACTATCCAAATTCCTATTTGGCGGGAACATTTACCACATAAAAATCAATGTTATTGGACTCCTCTAACGGCTCGATGGGAACATCTCCAATTCGTTTCCAGAACGTCACAAACTGACCGGCCTTTTTGGGAGTGGTTTTTACTGTTCTCCAAAAAATAATCCGTTTTCCTAGATGATATCGGCAAGCACTATACTCCCTGCTTTCAGTTTCCATTTTAAAGTCGGAAATATCAAGCGCACATTTTATAGACTTCCGCTTCAATAAGGGTTAGATTACTGTACATATGATTTATGTCTTTTTATTTTTTTATGCGCCCTCTCCAAACATAATCAAGATAGCCTCTGTGGCTTTATCTGTTTCATTCCACCATTTATGTGCAACGCCGGCAGGAATAAATATGGTATTCCCTTCGGATAAAGAAACAAGTTGTCCGTCCACTTCACCTTCTGTTGTCCCTTTTATTGCAACAATTAGCATTGGAAACGGTGCAGCTTGCTCCCGTGCATCGTCTCTCACGCGTTCTTCAGGTAATACTCTATACCATGCAGTACGTAATCCGGTTTGGTAATAAAACACAGTGAAATTAGAACCATGTGCTCTTCTCGTCTTTCCTTCTCCAAAAGGAATAATTTCAGGGAATCCACGTGTCCAAAAATGAAAGGAAAACGGATTGATTTTCGCATATTCTTCCATGCTAGGCTCATATCCTTCCATTTGCTTAATACTCATAGGTGTGTAGTCTCCAGCAAATGCCTTACCCTGTGCCGTCAAAGCATTTATTATTCCTTCGTGAATTGCTTTTAAGGTTTCATATTCAATAACATATATAAATGTTGGTGTTTTTGGCAATCCTGCCTCTAACAGCACCTCCCATCCCTTTTCAGTTTTGTTTCCTGTTACAGTCACCGTCCATGAGCCCTGGTCGGGTATCTCAATGCCAAAAAGCATGGCATCAGCTGCGAATCGATCATTTTGATAATCGGATACATAAGATTGAATAATTTCTTCCGCATCGCCAAGACCCTCCTTTTCCTTTAACGTTGTAGAATTGGTTAATTGAGCATTGATACCATTGAAAATAAAAATGCCGATCACTATTAGCAATATTGTTTTTATGGATTTCATTTGATTTAATATTTTAAGTTCTTGTCTTAACAAATGAAATAAAAACATGCCGTAAAATTAAGGATCTACCTTGTTTTGTGGGGAATGTGTATGTTTTAGGGGCGTACTTGCAACAGACTCACAATAAGATCGGCGTATTGTTTGGAGACTGGAATTTCATCATCATAATTGATTAGCTGAATTTTTACATTACGACTTGTATTTTTTTTAATTTCAAAGAATTTTATGTTGATAAGGTGCCTGCGATGACATCTATAGATTGGAGTTAGGGAAGTAACAATTTGCGATTCGATATTCTTTAAACTTGATCTGAAAACTATCTTTTCCCGCTTGCCATCAGCATTCAAATGAATGTCCACATAGTTGTCATCACTAACAATGTACATGACATTATTAAGATTTAATCGTATGGACTTGGAATTTGGAGCTTTAATTTTATAGTTTTCATTTGATGAAATCAATGAAAATCGTTGTCTATTTAAGTAGCTTATTACACCAAGAGTAAAAAACGACACGGTAATTCCAATGATTAAAATTCTCCCAAGGACTGAAAAGTACTCCATCCATGTGAAATCCCGAAAGCCTCCTAGATAGCTCTTGTACGTAAACATAACAGCTCCTACAAACAGTATAACCCATGCATACCATAATATAGCTTTGCCAAAATTCCAATTCTCAAATAACTTAGGTATGACTTTAGGCACAAGAAATTCAATTAATAGTATGGAAAGAAAAAATATGATTCCCAAGCTAAAAATGATGAGATCAACGTACCATTCCCCTGTTTGGTTCTCAATTTCGAATGGTTCAAAAATTAAGATAAAAATGCTACAACTCAATCCGATTATTAATAACCATAGCATATTTTTTCTTGAACTCTTTGGTCTTGGAAATGGTGTAGATAAGAGATTTAATAATTTCATATCAGTTAATATATTAGTAGTCCGCTAAATTCATATCTGGAATTATTTTCTCCTCATGTGCTTATTGAAAATTTCATTAGTACACCCAATATGTTCGTATTTTAAGAATTAGGTGTTTAAGCATCTAATTTAGCAATTAATTAATCACTGGATAGAACATGATAGCTATCGGGAGCGAGATCCGAAGCGCCGGGATTGGTGAGTTAAACGAGACAAGTAATTGCTCATTGCCATTACTGTGTCTGCTAATTTATTTTTTTTGCAGGATATGCATTTTCCCCCATTATCCACTCTAAGGTGTTGAATGATTCTTTGTTCGGATTTTTAAATTCAAGTATAACCCAACTTTGAATATAGAAAAACTTATTCTTATCTATAGGAACCAAAATATCATATGTTTTACGTCCTGGCGCCAAATAGCCCAAATTACCGTCTATTACTTTTACTGTGCCTACGGGACCAAATCCAAAATCATACGTTCCTTCATATTTAATGAGTTCATTTGATGCAATATCAATTTTACGGGCCAAATAATTTACCGGTATTTTGTATTCTTTATCTGAATATATCTGATAGATATCTTGAGCTATGGGTAAGGCAATATTTGAGTAATGATTTCCGAGAATTATGATTGTCAAATCTTCTTCTATCCTATGTGTAATTTGATGGCAAAATCCCTGAACTCGACCATTGGCAGTAAAAACTTTTGCCCCGTCCGTGCTTCCAAAATTTGGTAATTCCGCTAAAGTAGAGGTAAGTAGCTGTCCTTTGATAAGGCTTTGAACAAATTTATGTAAATCATCTGCTGTTGAATACAGGGATCCTCCACCAATTTTTATGCTCATATCTACATACTCGGCATTGATGAGTTTTCCATATTCATCAAACATATATCCCCGTGCACGATTCTTCAATATTTTAGCATTGCTGTCGACACCTGTGTTGCGTAAGCCGATCTTGTTGTAGATATGTACCTCTAAAAATTCTTCGTAAGAAAGGCCACTGACTTTTTCGATTATAGCTGCAAGTAACACATAACCAGAATTACTATAACTATAGCGTTGGCCAGGTTCAAAATCAAGAGGCTTATGCTTGAATAGTTCAATAATTTCCTCTAAATCATATGCAAATTTATTCAGTTCATTATAATTTGGAAAACTGTTCAAGTGTGGTATCCCAGAGCGATGGGTTAAGAGTTGTCTAATGCTAATTTCATTTCCTCTAGGGTAGTCAAGAAAGTATTGGGATAGGGTATCATCGAGTGAAATTTCACCATTCTCTACTAGATGAAGAACGGCAACTTCTGTGAAAACCTTGGATATTGAGGCAATTCTAAATTTGGTTTCCAAGGAGTTCTTAATCTCCCATTCTTTGTCTGCATATCCATAGCCTTTCTGAAAAATTGGATTGCCATTTTGGTAAATATGGATAGAACCACTCCAGGCATTCATTTCAAGGTAGGGCTTAATATAACCATCAATTTTGGTTTCTAGTGCTTTCAACTCTTGCCCGAACGAACTATGATGAAAAAATCCAATAAGAAGTATGACTATTGATTGCTTGAGTAATTTCATTAGTTTTATTAACGTGTTCATGAATCAACCGTTTCAATATCTTTATAAGTTACTTCTAAATTTTTAAAACACAAGGTATCGTCATTCTTTTCAGGAATTATATCGGTATTTTAAGGTGTTTAAATCAATATATTAATATGAACTAGCAAAAGTTCATACTCGCTGTGATTGCTATTTTATTTTTGTAAACGGAATTATCATGGGGACCTTTTTCTGATAGGCTTCATATTTCTCTCCAATAGAATTTCTAAGATCTTTTTCTTCCAAATACTTTACAGCTA
Source organism: Sediminicola sp. YIK13 (assembly GCF_001430825.1). Lineage (GTDB taxonomy): Bacteria > Bacteroidota > Bacteroidia > Flavobacteriales > Flavobacteriaceae > Sediminicola. The sequence continues at coordinate 3,547,977 of NZ_CP010535.1, forward strand.
TAAAAATATATAGCGTAGTTATTACCGTAAATAGTAGATGGCCTACTGTCATTACTGGCGTGAACCAAAAAGCAATGAGAAACCCTAACATAATTGGATGTCTGACCAATTTATATAAATAGTTGGTTTGGAATTTTGGATTTTGCGTTTGTTTATTTTTTAGATTATCATAAATCTGTTCCAGTCCAAAAAGTTCAAAATGATTAATCATAAATGTCGATAAAAGTACAATCACCCAACCAAGAAAGAATATTCCTTTTAAAATAAGACCAACAATTTCATTTTCTGCTTCCCATACTATGGTCGTAATTGGTTGCCATTGCCAGTATATTAAAAGTAGCGCCAAACTTGACAAAAGTATATAGGTACTTCGTTCCATTGCGGGGCTAATAATAGTGGTAAACCACTTTTTAAATGCTGGCCTCGCCATTATGCTATGTTGTAATGCAAAAACACTGAGTAAAATAACATTCATGAAAATGGATGAAAACAAGGAGGTTTCTGTGCCTGAATCAATTGATTTTGGCACCATGATGTTACCTACAAATCCAATGGCATAAAGGAAGGCAACAAGAAAAATGAGGTATGCTAACGCTCCGTAAATTAAGATGACTACTTTTTTCATAATTTAAATTTTTAGGTTTTTATTTTAGTGTTTACCTTTAAAGTGATTGGAATACCTTTTCTAATGGTTTTATACACAATACAACTTTGTTTTGCCCCTTTTATAAGTGTGTCCAAGAGTTTTTCACTTGTGTTCATCGCGATAATCAATGCATCAATATGCATAGATTGAAACTCAACTGGAACAGTTTTATCTATCATTAATGTTCCTCTAACATCTATATGAGCAATTGCTTTTATATTTGTTTCTAGAAGTGTAATTCCCAACTTATTGGAAATTAATCTAACGGTACTTTCAAAACAAGAAGCTAAAGAAGCACATAGTAGATCACCTGGGTTTGGAAAATCGTGATCACCCCCAACAGCCTTATGAACTCCTATTTTGAAAGGAACTTTCATTTTGTCATTTATGGAAACCGTAGTTCTAAAGGGATCTTGCAGATTTGTTCCAATAACTTCCGCAGCATCTGTAATCCAGGCAGATTTGGGATTATTTTGATACTTTTCGTAAAGCAATAAATGTCTGTGATGTACTACAGAACTATTTCTTATGGCTTTTAAATTCCTGGATGAGAATTCCTGACTTTGCATACTATTAATTTTTTCAATTAATTAATACAAAGGACTGACTTAAAGATTTAAGCGGGATTTCTTAAAAGCCCAAATAATGTTCTTAAAAGTTCAAAAAATATTTTTACACTTCCTTTTTAAGGGCTTTAAATTTATTGGGAGTTATATTTTCCTTCTTTTTAAATGCTTGAATGAAATGCGAATTGTTTTTAAAACCACATTCATAACCAATCTCACTTACGGTTAGCGCTGTACCCCGTAAGAGCATTTTGGAATGCTCTAATCTTTTATTGATTAGCCACCTGCTTGGAGTAGCGTTAAAAAATAGTTTAAAGTCACGTTTAAAGGAGGATAAACTTTTGCCGCAAAGTGTAGCATAATCTGCTATTTTTAAATCATATTGAAAATTCTCTGTCATAATATTTTCAATATTCGTTTTAGCGTTTTGGTCTATTGAATTGAAGAAATACAGCAGCTTCTTGTTGTATGGATTAAGTGCTATATTGAAAAGTAATTCTTTAAATTTGATCTCTACCAGTTCCTTCGGAATTTTTTCTCCTTGCTTTAAATAATGGAATATGCTTTCTATTAAGGTTTTAAAAATATCATTGGTAGTAATGTCGAAAATTTGGTTATGTTCCTTCTTGTGATTTAATTCTCTTTTAAAAGATGGATTTTCTTCAATAAATCTCTTTATGAATTTATCATTGATAAAGAACAGCATAACACAATAATCACTTTCTAAATATTGCCTTGTCGTATAAACTCCTTTTCTAACAAACAACGTGTCTCCTGCAACAAGCTTATATGTTTTTCTTGAGGTAATCCAATCTTTCTTACCACTAATAACATAAGTTATTAAATGATTCTCTATCCATAATTGATATTCTTCTATATTGAGAGGACATCTATATTCTACAAATAAGAAATCATTTCCGACAAGTTTGTTGAATTTTGGGTGATTTTTAAAATATTCGTAAGCATTGATCACTATGTTATTTTTAGTTATGGAATGTGCCTAACGTTACGACTAAGATTGCGTCGTTGAAATCTGAAATTAATCAAATTGAGGATAGCCCCGTGTCGTATTAAAAGTACGAAAACTTTTGAATTGTAGTATATATACTAAACAATGGTCATGAGGCATTGTTACCTGGTTTGTCCTTATATTTTGATTATCTCACCAATTGTGGGAATGATGCACTTTATATTTCTTCCTTTATCGTTCAATTTTTTTTCAAATTCCAAAAAATCTTGTCCAAGATTATGAATAGGGATAACAATTTTTGGATCAATAGACAAGGTTGTTTTTACTGCCTCGTCTATGTTCATTGTGAATTTACCGCCAATAGGGACAAATGCTACGTCAATGTTTATCAATGACTCCATTTCTCTTAAAAAGTCTGTGTCGCCCAAGTGATAAAAGGATAATCCGTTAATTGTCAAAATATAGCCAACCCCTTTTCCTTTTTTGTGTTGTTTTCTTGTAGATGTTCATGGTTCGGTATTATAGGCATTCAAAACGGTCAACGAGATACCGTCATCAATATTGATTATATCATTTGGCTTTATAAGATTAAAATTATCCCCCAGCTCTTTCAAACAGCTTTTTGGGGCATAAATTTTAGTATCCTGTTTTATCAGTCGGTCTATCGTTACTTTCTTGCAATGGTCTTTGTGATGGTGGGTTACAAATATGAAATCTGCTTTTTCGAGCCCGTTTGGAATTCCGTCTATTGGGGCCGGCCATTTTGAGAACTCTGTTTTGTCCGAATAATTTGAAAAATAAGTTTTGATATAGCCAGGGTCAAAATAGACCACTTTTTTGTCAATCCGCAATCGAATCCAAGAATTCGGAAACCATGTTATATCAGTAATGGACCTCAATTTAATGTGCTTATTTGTTTAATTATAGCTCAAATATTTTCTGGTATTGCCGCTAACGTTTTGGCATTTTACCTGCGAAAATTACTGCGATATGAGAAACGGGAAATTTATTTAATTGAAAGGTAATTAATTTTTGGGTAGGGAAAGGGCCGTGGTTCTATGCATTGTTAAAAGTCACTTTATTCATTCAATAATTCAATTAGCAACGTACGAAGTGTGCTAGATAAATCCTCGGCTTGATTATAACCTTCATGTGAAAACCGAATGTTGCCTTTTTTATCAATAACTATCAATGCTGGGACCCCTGAGAAATTGAATTTTTTATGATGTTTAGATTGGTAATCGAATGCCAGTCTAAAAGGCAATTCCCTTTTTTTATGAAAGCTTTTCGCTTTATGAGGCGTATCACCTCCAGTATCAGTGCAAACAATAATAAACTCAAGTTCATTTTCGTAATTGCTTAAAGAAGATTTGATTTGCTTTAATTCTTGCATTTCTCGAATACAGGGGGCACACCATGTTCCAAAAAAATCTAGAACAACCACTTTATTGATTACGGAATTATTATTAATTTTTTCTGATGAAAGCAAATCTTGTAATTCAAATTGTTGGGCAGGTTCATTAAGGGATTCGCTCAAGTTTTCCGCAATTGCGTCAGGAATATACGTTAAACAAATCAGTGCAGTGACCATCAATAATCCTGAAAATCCTAGGAAACTATGCCTCTTATTTTTAAATAGTTGTCCTAGAATTATGGCAACCAAATATAATGGTAGGGCAATCCATAGATTAGGTAATTCTTTTACAACGAGAAAGTAAAACGCTAAAGCAACCGGGACAAATAAGATTAAAATTTTTAAGAAAGGGTGAGTGGCATTTTTGGCCTGCCAAACAGAGACGGAAAATAATATGGAAATCCCGACCAATATTACATAGCTTAAGTTTAAGCTAATAAAATTCATAAAAAGAGCTATTACCAGCAATGGTAAAAATGAAGCCAGTAGTAGTTTTAAAATATGTTTCAAAAGCAGTATTGTTAATTATCTAACAAGGTTATAAACTATAATTCCTTTGCAAAGTAATCCTCTTGAATTCGGTCATAGAAGTCAAGTGTTATTAAAGTAAGGAAAATTTCATTGGCTATGCGATATAGAGCAATGGATAATACATGTTATTGGCTATAATGATTTCATCACTTGATGCTCAAATTCAGTCTGTCCATTGGAATACTAAAGAAATCTTCGCCGTTGGTATAAACAAATTGATTTTCATTATTTATGACAAAAGCACCCCAACCATAAGGCAACATTTTTAACTTGGTTGGAGTACCCCATTTGGGGTTGTTAAAATTATTTTCATTGTAGGTTACAAAAAAGCCTTGGTTGGATTTATCACCTTCTACATATCTGGTAAATATTATAAAACGCTTATCCTTATCTACATATGGACTGAATTCTGTTCCTTTTTTAGTATTTAAAGCTGTAAGGGAATCTTGGATAATCAATTTTCCATTTTCCAGCTTACCTAGAACTATATCTCCCTCATTTAAGGTAGTTTGGAAATATATTTTTGATTCTGTTAGCCAATAGAAATAACCTCCTTTTATTCCTGAAGATTCGCTTAAATTTATAGTGTTGGACCATGTATCACCTATTTTTTCGATGAGATATATTTCTTCTTGTTTTCCTTCTCTAATACTATAGATTATTTTATTTCCGCTAGGTGAAATAGCACCATTATAAATTGAATCTAATTCGTTTATTGCAACAGTTTCTGTAAAAAGTCCGTTTTTTAAATGAGCAATACTAGCTGATTGATTGGTCCATCCTGAAGTTCTTGTCAAGAATAGAACCGATTGGTCTTTTGAAAAACTAATAACATTCTCTGATAGTTCTCCGGTAGATATGATGCCCTCATAGAATTTTCCATCATCTGAAACAAACCGATTATCATAGTGGACTTCTCTTGATTGAATTTCTCTGATGGGATCCTCCATTATTTTTTGCCTCAGTACCCAATCGTTGTACGTATTTATAGAATCGTAAATAAACCGTCTATCGTTAAAAATTTTTCCTTTGGTGTTTGTGAAAAATATTCTCTTTTTAAAGCCCTCTTTTGTGTAAAATGTGGAATCGTAACCATGGGTTTTATCACCGATAAATTCAGCCCTATAGGTCTTCTTTTGTTTATTCAGATGATCTTTCATGGTGTAATAGACCTTACCAATAGAATCAATCCATTCAGTAACCATTGTGCTGTCATTTTCAAATCTTACTTTTTCAATTGAAAATTCTGAAGCACCTTCCTCCCGATAACGAGCACCTATTTGTGTCCAGGTATCGTCATATTCGTAGATATAATCTGTCATGACCAAACCGAGAGAATCCAATTCTAACCATCTAGCTGGTTTGCCATTATCAAAATAGTAGGTTAATCTATATTTAAAAGGAACAGTATCAATAATAGTTTTTAACTTGAAATACTTAATTTTTTCAAAACGCAGCATAGGCTTGTCTACTTGCGTTTTTATATTTTTTTGACAAGAAACACCTCCCAAAAATATTAAGATGTATAGAATTTTTGATTTCATGTTGTGGATTATTAGTGCCACTGTTCTTGGTTAATGCAAGTAGCGTTGAGTAGGGACGCGTTCTTGTAGGCTTTGTTGTTTTTACATGCTTAAGTTAGATATTTTCTTTTAAACGCCACCCACTATTTGCCGGTAACCTATCTGACAAACTGTAGCGGTAAGTATTACATATAAATTTTAAGTTTGTATTAATAGAATACTTAAACTTACTTCAACATTTAATTCCCTTTTTGAGCTTAAAATCTTTTATGACTATTTTAAATGTTTTTAGTGACAAGCCTTCTTTCCTTTCTATTTATGATGTAATAAGCCACGAATAAGTTCGGAACCCAACTTAGCCAACCAACGATAAGATAAGCCGAACTAAATTCTCCTGTAATTGAAGTCAATAGAGGAAGCCATATTCTCAATGTAACAGCGGAAAAGCACACAGCGTAGCTATAAATCATAAACTTTTGATGTAATTGAATCTTACCTCTTATCACTGATTTATAGGCTAGGACAGTGGTTATTAGCCAAACTAGTCCACTTAAGGTAAAACCAATAACATTAGATATTCCCCCAGTTGCGAACTGAGCAATATATATTCCACAAGTACTGCTTATCAATACAGATATAATGTAAACCTTACCAATATTCTTATGTAGTTTAATTCTTCTAGTTCTAAGTTTAGAGCTAAACTGTGTCCATCCAATTAATAAAGCAATCCCACCTAATATTATATGGCCATAAAAACTAAAATTCCACAATTGGTCATTTAATAGTACTTGATTCTTTGAAGCCAATAGTCCAAAATGACGGTCAATTAAAAAATAAATAATGGGATATAGTCCAATTAAAATACAAAGTGTACCAAATACAAACCATTTAGAATTATGAATTATTTTGCTGACGTTCATGCTATTTTTCTTAAAACTATTATTATAAATCTTTATTTAATCCTCCTTTAATTTATCAGTACAAATCTTGATGAGTCATTATTTGTAACGGTCTTGGTTAACGCAAGTGGCATGGAGTAGGGACGCGCTCTTTCCGCTATTTGCTGGTAACCGGTATTACCGACTACAGCGTTAGGCCTATAAACTCAACTGCTCTTTAAAAAGATAGGATTGCCTTCTTGAAATTTCTATTTCATCACCGGAAATCATTTCTATTTTTAGCTTTCCGTTAAACCAGGAAACCACTTTTTTAACATGATTTATATTTATTAGCTGTTGCCTGTTGGCTCTAAAAAACACATCGTTTGGTAATTTTACTTCAATCTGTCCTAAAGATTTATAAATTAATGGCTTGTTGTTTTCAAAAAATACACGAGTGTAGTTTCCTACAATTTCAAACATAAAAACATCCTGAATTTTAACCAACCAACATTTCTCACCGTCTTTAATAAATATCTGTTTATCTAAACTCAATGCACTTTCACTTATTGATTCTGAGGGTAAACCTGTGTTGTGTTTTTCAAATACTTTTTCTAGACTACTTGTAAATCGTTTTTGATTGATAGGCTTCAATAAATAATCAAAAGCATTGAATTCAAAGGATTTAATGGCATATTCATCAAAAGCGGTGGTAAATATGGTTATGGGAACGTCATCTAAAAGTTCTAACAGATCAAATCCATTTTTTTCTGGCATATTGATGTCTAGAAATAATAGGTCTGGTTTTGTTTCATTGATCAACTTGTAACCTTCATCTACATTAGGTGCTTCGCCCAAAAGTTCAATTTCCTTGTGTGCTTTTAAAAGTTCCTTTAACTCATTTCGTGCAAGTCTTGAATCTTCTACTATAACTGCTGTTAATGGTTTCATGCTACTGGGATTTTAATAGTGGCGATTACTTGATTTTCTTTTTCTTTTAAGTTGAAAGTTGCGGCATCGCCATAAAGTAGTTCTAGCCTTTTTTCAATGTTTTTTAATCCTAATTGAGTACTATCTTTACTTTGACTTAATTTACCTGTATTAGCAACCTCTATTGATAATTGATTAGTTATTAATGTTGTGGATAAAATTATGGTGCCTCCTTCTTTTAAATTTGAAATACCATGTTTAATTGCATTTTCAACCAACATTTGAATGATCATTGGAGGTATTAAAATATTCAAAGTGTAGTTATCAATATTTGTATTAAACCTAAGTCTGTTCTCGAATTGTATTTTAGAGATTTCAATATAATTTTCAACCATTTCCAGTTCATCTTCCAATGCGATTGCATTTGAATCACTCTTTGTGAGAGAATAACGCAAGGTTTCAGATAAGCTGGTCAACATATTTCTTGCTCTATCTACATCTTCTAACATCAAGCCACGAATATTGTTTAAACTATTAAACATGAAATGCGGATTAATTTGTCCTTTCAAGGTATTCAATTGAGATTCTTTAAGGTTAGACTCAAGCTGCAATCTGGTTTCTCTTCCATTATTTAATTCCATTAATCCTTTTACCGCTACGTAGAATCCTGTCCATACAAGAAAATAAATACTATAATTAATAATAAAAATTAAGTTGCCTTTTAACCCCTGGGATTCATGCTCAAAAACATCTGCCCGGTCATAAATAAAATGATAAGCGAACTGAATATATAGGGAAAAGGTTATATAAAACAATAGGATTGAAGCTATTAATAATCCCAAAACTTTAAAAACATCTATACCTTTTAAATTATCAAATTGAATAAATATATTGATAGATCTTTTTAGTTGATGTGTATAAAAGATGGATAGCAAAAGTACAATGGTGAAATCCATTATAAACTGCCAATTTTTTAATTTTAAATCATTGTCATTAATCCAATAAGCAAAGGCCATTAGTCCAGTGATCACAGACCAGAATGCTATATTTAAAATCCAATAGGCGGTATTTTTTGTGCTCACAATATTTTTTGTTGGTTGATAATCAAACTTAGCGTTTTAAAAGTTAGTAGGATTTATGTCAATTTTATCTTTCAAGCTTTAATCGAGAGTTTCTAATGCTTACAATTCTAACTTCATCCGGGGCTATTTCAAAACTTAATTTTACCAAATCTGCTTCATGGAAATTAGGTATGGAATTTTCCAGACTATTATTTAATTCCGCTATATATTCTTCAAAATTGGCAATCTTACAATTTCTCAGAGAAAAATTATGAAAGTCTCCGTAAACTGCATCTGGAAAAGATACTCCATTCCCATTTAGACCTTTTGTAATAACCGTACATTCGCATTGATCTTCTAGGACCATTGCAATTTGTTCATTGTCTACATTTTTACCTTGAACCGTATCTAAAATTAAGGTGTCTATTATAATAAATGCAATGATTGCCAGGGGTAAAATAAATAGTTTCTTTTTCATGATTTCTAATTTTTAAAATGTTTTAGATAGACCTTAAATTTTGGACTGAATTTGTTTTTCCAGCGTTTTTAATTCTTTTTCTACACTTATAAATGCCAACATGCCCAAAACAGCTGTTATGGCAATCACAAATACTATAAGAATTAATGCTTTAAGGTTGGAGCCTAGGTAAGTAGATATCCCAGGAATTAATGTTAAAAACCAAATTGAAATATAAAGTATTTCGAACCTTTTACGCTGGTTTATATAGGCTTTAAACTTTGAAATGCTGGTAGCCAAGGAATCATGTGTGTGCGGTTTTTGTTCGATATCCCCAAGGGGTAAAAATTTAAGTATATAAAATCCTAACACCGCTATTCCGATTGACAAGCTTAGTATTACCAATATGCTTTTTTCTGAATAAAACATAATGATAAAGGAAAAGCACATAAGAATTAAAGATGATAATTTAGCCATTTTTGAGCCTAGGACCAGTATATGGTATTTATCGAAGTGATTCTGATATGTGTCTAATTTTGGGATTTCTGAATTTTTCATAAGAATCGATTTTAAATTATTTAAACTGTTACTAATTTTGATATGAAGTCAGCGATTACGATTACAAGTGCCATCATGTTGATCTGTTTATTAGTTTGATAGTGTAAACTTAAAGGAGTTTTGCTTTCTAAAAATCAATTATATGATGAGTGGTAAATTGGGTAGGGGGAAAGGAGATCCTAACTGGGTATAATAATAGATTGAATGATTTTCACTAATTTAATTCAACTCATGCGAGAGTCATCGTAAAATATTTTATTTAATAATATTTTTGGATTTTTTTAAGGAACAATTTTAGCCTACGGTTGAACTATGAACAGTACGGGGCAAATTGGAGGTTGCTTTCCGCCACGCAAGTAGCGAAATCTTTTGGTTCTGATTTACTTTTTAAGGAGCAATCTTGATGCTTAGGAGGGATGATTTTGCGATCATTGTAAATATGCGTTAACCATTGAATTAAACACCCTGCCTGCATTATTTATAGCTATTGTTGAGAGTAGTACTTCTTTTTACCATTTGTCATTTTTTAAAAAATGACAGATTCATTCCCATTAGCATTCTTTCACAACCAAAAACAGTTTGATACCATTTTAAACTGGCTCAACATCTTTTACAGCCATTATTGTGTCAATTTTGTCATACATTACAATTCATTCGTGATAACCTTTATTTACAAGACGTTTAGAAATCCACCAATAATTTCCGCTTGGGTCAATAATTCCGGATTGTCTGTCTTCATACTGCATAATCATCGGTTCATATTCAACTTTAGCTCCGTATTCTATTGCTCTTTGGTGAATTTTATCAACATCATCTACATATAAATAAAATGCTGCTCGCATATTTTTGAATTGTTCTCTTGCTTGGCTTATCATAAAACACGAGTATCCAATCTTTAGAATTGCATTGGCTATTTCCCCGTTTTCTGGGTTAATGGAGCGGTTGATTTCTTGAGCGTAAAATGCATTTTTTAGGAATTTAATTAATTCAATCGGGTTCTCAACGAATAAATATCCGTTAACTGTTCCGAACCCATCTGGACGGTATGTTTCAAATATTTTGTTCATTTTCATTTGTTTGCCCATAACGATTTGTTTAAAAATGGTAGTGTGTAATAATGTACTGTGCTACAGGATAAATGAAGTGCCTGATTTTTATGTTTTGTACATATTGTCAGCGCTTCGCTTTTTAAATCTATTCCAGAAGGTTTCCGTATGGCCTTAATACACATAAAAGCAGGAAACTCATTTAATTCTTTAAAATGCTTTGGGTCAATTTTTTCGAATTCTTTTGTCGGTTTAGGTTCAATCAACTTGTCGATATAAAAACCATTAGTTGTTAATGGCATTATACAAGATTCAAGAGATCTTCTGTAACTATTGACTTCAATAGGTTTTCCGAAATTTTTCCATATACACTTTACTGCCTCGGTTTTAAAATACTGTATTGAATTGAAATACTTAAATTCAAAAAATGGATGTTCAATAGAAATTATTAGTTGCCCTCCATCCTTCAAGACTCTATAAAACTCTTGAATTGTGGACTTCCAATCTTCAATATAATGCATGGCTAATGCACATACAATGATATCAAACGAATTATCATTCAGTTGCTCAAATGGAACAGCCAAATCATGTACGAAAAAAAAGCCTGTATTTTTATTTCGTTCTTTCGCTAATTCTATCATTCGAGGACTAATATCAAATCCAGTTACAGTTGCTCCGTTAGAAATGAATATTTCTGCATATTTACCTGGTCCACAAGCAGCATCAAGAATAGATTTGCCTTTTACTTCTCCTATTAAGTTGAGTGTATTTGGACGGTCATAATAAGCATTATGTGGTTTGTAATCTATTTTAGCATTGTATTCATCTGCTAAATCTTCATATGCTTTAATGATTTTCTCTTTTATCATAATAAGTTGATATTAGTTGGAGAAGTTTCTTATTATTTAATGCCCGCCACGGGCTTGGTATATGAAAAATAGCAGGTTTTGTTCTCTATCTAGATGTATTGCTACTAAACTTAAATTTTTGGTTTCTAATTTCGATAAAGCAACAGAACTGCTATTTTTTATATACGTTGTTGGCAGCAGTTATTCTTTTGGTCCGTCGAAACTATTTCCATCATTATTGGTCCAAACCAATTTAACTATTTTTCCTTCATCATCTTCTTTGAACTCAATGTATGAGTATAGGGTTCTACTGAAAAATCGCCCGTCCTCCAGCAAAATCAATTCCGAATATCCTCCTTCGTTTGCTCTGGCTTGAATACTGCCCTCAATGTCTTCCACGTATACTTTAAAATTTGGTCCAAATGCGTAGGTTCCTATTATTTTTTCTTTCTCAATTTTAATGTCATCTTCTGGTGGGATTCGCTTTGCTCTGCTTTTATATTCTTTGTTAAATACAATTGCTGCAATGTCTCTTCGGAAAAAATCCGCAACACCAGTTTGTATATTACCCAGTATAATTACCGTAATATCAGATTCTTTATAGTGTAGGTAATCCGCAATATATCCATTGACTCTTCCGTCATGACCAAAAACCGATTGATCGAAAGATTTATACACGGAAATTCCAAATCCATAGTTGTTCCCATAATTTTTAAGCAATTGATCGTAGGTTTCTTTATTCAATAAAGATCTATTTTCAATTGACTCAACCCATATTTGTAGATCTTGAACCGTACTGTAAAGTGACCCTGAACCTTTCAATAATTCAGGATCGAGGAAATCGGTTATCTTAACATTATTGTATCCTGAAGGGTCATAACCAACAGCGAGATTTGGAATTACATCGTTATATCTATTATGACCAGTAGCAGTCATATTCAATGGTTGAAATATTTTTTCGTTCAAGTAATCTTGATATGTACGACCACTTAACTTTTCAATTATTTCGGCTAAAATTGCATATCCGCCATTTGAGTATTGATATTGGGTTCCTGGTTTAAATTGAAGATCCGAATCCAGAACTAATATTGTTACATCAGAAATAGTGTTCTTTTGACAAGAAAGTTTATTGAAATCAGGAACATTGTAAATATCCGTTATTCCTGATGTATGGGTCAATAACTGCTGGATTGTTATCAGTTCAGCATTCGGGTTTTTGGGAAAAAATGTGGATAAAGTATCTGTGGTTTTAAGCAATCCTTCTTGTTCCATTAATAAAATTGCAGATGCTGTGAACTGCTTAGAAACCGAACCAATTTTGAATTTGGTATTAACCTCATTCGGAACTTTGAAGGATTGGTTCGCATAACCATAACAGTTTTTGAAAATGATTTTATCATTTTTTGTAATGAGAATACAACCGCTGAAATCGCCAGTATTGGCGTATGAACTAGTATAGTCATTCACAAGTTTAGAAATATCCTGTGCTTGTATATGAGAATTAACTAATAGGAGTATTAATATTATTGTGTATCTCATCTTTTAGATTCTTTTTGCTGCAAAAGTGCTGGTATATAGGTAGTGGCGAATTCTCAGCACTACATTTTTATTGACAAAAGCTCTTTCAATTTACAAAAAGCGGTTCAAATAAACACTTAAAACGCTATTGCCAAAATACGGTGCAGCCAGTAGTTATTTAATCAATTTGTATTTATCTAAAAAATCTACAATAGCGATCCGTACTTCTGGTGAAATTCTATAAAAGTGCCAATACCATTGGTTTTGCCCTAAATCAATCCATTTGGACTCCATTTCCATCCCGTGTTCGGCATTATAAGCATTCACTGTTGTCAGATTCTCAAAATTGTCCTTGAAATACTCTTTCAAAAGTTCAATGTTTTCTTTTTGTGGAACAATCCAATCTCTTTCTCCATATATTCCCAAAAATGGGTTGGCATAACTTTTAAGGACATTCTTTGGGTCAAAATTGTGTCTTCGTACCCATAGATTTTTAATTTCAGTTTCAGTTTTTGGAATATCTGTACTTTCTAAAAGTTGACGCCAACCTTCTTCTTCCGATGATGCTAACAAATTTTCCATTGATTCGAAGCCTTTTTTGGTGGGCTTAGCGTCGAACATAAGATTAGTGTATTCAATTAGCTTTTCTTTGGCTGTTGGTTGAAGCTGGTAAAAATCTGCCCCAAAAGTGGCTGATTGAATTTGTTGATCTTTAACTGATGTGGACGGACCAACTATACTAATCATAAAATCAAAGTTAGCATTTTGTTCTGCCTTGGCCATGGTCCATCCTCCGGCACTTATTCCTAAAACTCCGATTTTTTCAAAGCCTTCATTATGTGTTACTAAAAACGATTTTACGTTGCTTAAATCCGTTGCCAAATCCTTTACAGTTGCCAAATCACAATTTCCGGTAGAATTACCAGTTCCTCGTTTTTGATAGGCAAGAACTGCTATACCGTATTTCCTAAAAAATTTGGCATATAGATTGTATTTTGTTTCGTCAGCATTACAACCTCTACCACCAACTATGATTATTGCGGTTTTGGTTGGGTTGTGAAAAGGAAGATGTAAATGACCAGATAACTCTAGATTATCTGAGCTAATCGACACTTTTTCAACGCTGTAATCAGGCCCTGGCCTTTTCGCTACTTTCTTCAGGTGTAAATAAATGGAAGGATTGTAACCTGCTACCTGTCCCGTGATTTCAAGATTGTTTTTATCTAAGATCAATTTGGCTTTTCCATAACCTGTTCCAAAACTTATTTGACCAATCGAGTCTATCTGAACAGGAACTTCAAATTCACCAAAAGTAGGATGCCATTCGTCCATAATTTGAAGCCCGAAAACGTTACCATCTCTTTCCGTGAAGTTAATATCAATCTTTTGGTAAGAATTATTTTTTATGAATGCGCCTTCCCAATATCCGATTAGAATATTAGAAATTTCTACATCAGGTTGGGAAAATACTAATTGAGGAAGCCAATTGAGTAGATATATAAAGTTTTTCATGTTCTTGTAAATCCTTTATTTCTTATTCAATGCAAGTCTAAATCCGGGCCTTTTAAAATCAGGTTCAACAAATGCTCTGCTAGCTGACCTAGAATGCCAAGGGTCTGCATCATAGCTTGCTCCACGACCTACCTTGTTTTTTCCTGAAATTGGCCCTTGAGGGTCAATCATCTTTTGGTTGGAATATGCTCCATACCAGTCGCTACACCATTCCCAGATATTGCCATTTATGTCACATACCCCTAGTTTATTCGGCTCAAAGGATCCAACAGGAGCGGTAAAAGCAAAACTGTCTTGATAATTTTCCCAGATTCTGCTACGTGAGGTTTTTGATTTGTATGTTTCGTCTGCTAAATTTTCATTGGTAGGTTGTAATTCTCCCCAAGGATATACACCAGGCTCACCACCATTTCTTATCACATATTCAAATTCTGCTTCCGTAGGTAATCGATAATCTTGATGAGTTTTTTCATTTAACCATTCAATATATCCTATGGCATCATTCCAAGAGGTGTTTATGATTGGGTGGTTATCAATCCAGCCCCATTCAGGTTTCTTTGGCATGTCTCTTTTAGTTGCATTACAGAATTTTCTATACTCCGCAACTGTAATTTCAAATTTGGCAATATAGAAATCTTTAATTTCAACAAGATGTTCTGGTTTTTCGTCACCTTCACCATTATTCTGGCCCATTATGAAAGTTCCTCCTTCGATTTCTACCATCTTAGGATTTTTAATAATATTTTCAATTATTAATAATTTGGTTGAAAATGCTGAACACATTAAAGCAAGAACGATTAGTAACCATAAATGCTTTGCTTTCAATATATCTTTCATAATTTAACAGGTAGTAAATTTGAACTTGTGCATTGAGCTATTCCCTCTTGTACTTAATAATTCTTTTCTCGATTTGATTCAATGTATCGTTAGTTGTCATATGTCTTTTTATCCATTCATTATGCTCATCAAATGCCAGATATTTCCATTTTACCGTTGCGTATAAACTGTCATTGGCATCATATTCGGTGAGTAATTCAAATTCCTGTTGGTCATTATACGTATAAATGGCATTAGGCTTAAATTCTTTACCTTCTTCAATAGGTCCTTTTTCTTCTATTCGACCATTATTTTTCCATTGGTGGATAAAGCCAGATTGGAATTCATTAGAACTATTGTAGGATTCGCTCCTAACTAATCGGTTATCTGTGTCGTATGTGTTTTTTACATATTTCACCAAGGTATCCTTGGCATCAACCCAATCAATTCGGGTTTTATTGCCATTTTCATATTGGTTTACAAACTGCATCATTATCGAATTATCAGTTGAATAGTAAACCGATTTTATTTCGTTTCCATTTTTATCATAGTCCTTAATGATATAACTTGAAAAGGAAATACTATCAGGATTTCCATTTAATACGGTATATCTTTCAATTTTTATTGATTCGATGAGATTTTCATGTGCAACGTCAGATTTGGGCCTATTATCTCGGCATGACAAGATGGTTAAAATGGTTAATAATAAAAGAAATGATTTGTTCATATCGGTCTTTTTAATACTTCCCAATAGCGTCTTCGTATCGTACTGAAAATAAACCTTTTATAATTTAGGAAAATTCGGGCGATTTTCAATGACTTTTTGTTATCAACGGTTGCTGACGAAATTATTTTTATCGAAAAATAGGAAATTACTGACAACCCCTAAGGTATGATTTCGCGTTGACAATATCTGACACATCAATTGGGCGGGACTCCGCGAAGGTTACGTAGACTCTTCCAGTTATGACATGGGGCCTTTGGGAAGTTTTTTTTGCATTCTGCCACAAGGAATTATGGCCAATGTTGTAGGCAGGTTTTTAATTCTGCCTTAGCTTCTTTTTCCTGCCGATAGATACATACAAAACTGAGCCTAAAATCGGAAGAAGTATGACGACTAAGAGCCAAACAATTTTATCATTTTGAACAAATTTGTTTTTTAAAATATCAATTAGGCAATAAACCAAAAATCCAATTGATGCAAGGAATAATGACTGCCAAACGAAAAGGGTTGATAAAAAATCTACACTAATTTTTTCCATAATATTTGCTTCAAAGAATTTTATTTACTCGTCAAGTCTAATTCCGCTTATTACAATTACTTTTGCTTGTTCTTTATTGAACATGTCAATTTGGGTCCGATGGTCTTGGCTATGAGTAGTTTCGTGGCTAGCTTTCCGGCTTGATGTGCATAAGCAATTACTAATAGCCATTGTTGTGCTTTTATTATTTTTTACGTTCTTCCAAAAGCTCAAGAAGTTCTTCAGTTTGGGCTAATACAATCTTTGTGAGTTCAACGTAACGATTTATAGCATGTTTCTGAATCTGTATTGTATTGATATAAAGGGGTGCGTGTTCTGTGGCGTTCTTATTGTCCCATATTTCATTTATTACAGTCTTGTTTGATCTATTGGCTGGGATGTACTCTTTTAAATAGCTGTTATACATCTCGAAATAAGTCCTTCTATTCCCATTAGAAATATCAATCTCAAAATTTTGTAACCGATTTAGCTCCATGACTTTTTGCACCAAAGCATCTTCAAACAAACTAATATCTCCTGTAGAGACTAGAATATTGAATGTATTTACATTGTATTGGTTTATCGTCCTTAAACCAGTCAGTGGTTTGTTTTTAGCTAAATTTTTTATGTCCAATAAAGTTGTTAGGGGACTTTCAATATACGTGATTATAGAGTCGATTCCCAGCGTATAATAATTATCTTCATTGTCTTTAATCCTCGCGTTTAGCTGTATAGTGTCTTTGGTAAAGTCATTGATTAGGTTTTTTATATAGACCGCTTTTAACTTGTCTTCTTTTATTTTTGAATGCCAGGAGTTTATTTGTACGGCAATTAAAATGCCAATGACTACAAGCACAATTTCACCAACGGCGTAAAGTAGATATTTGCTGAATTTATTTTCAGAGAGAAGTTGCTGCCTGATACGGCGGAAGAATTTGATCATGGTCTAATTTAAACATTTATTAAGTCCGCAAGCGGCCATCTCGCCCAAATGTTCACAGGACATTTGATTTACACATTGCTGTGTACTGTTTTTATTTATACTTTTCGATTTTCACAAACTCCATATCTTTATTCTCTTCATAAAAGCCTGTTTCGCCTAATAAAGCCTCTTTGAAAAATTTTGTTAGTAAAGTTCGACTAATCTCAAGTGCTTTTTGAGAATCAATATCGTACCTAAAATTTTCAGGGTAGATATATGGATTGTCGGTCATTGAATTATGTCCAAAGTCAATTAACTCCGTCATATAAACTGTATTTTTCCGATTATCGATAAAACTATTGTAATTATCCACAGCATATTTTAGAGTTCCAGAGCTACATAACATTAATGATGGAACATCTATCTTCCCCTCATACCTTACATCCCGAGGCGGTATGCCTTCCATAGTTGACAATGCCCTTACCTTTTTGTTTCTGGCAGTAAATTCACCGGCTATTCTACCACCTAGAGAATGCCCATAAACACCTATCTTGTTTAAGTCTAATTTATTTTCAAAAGCATTTGCGTTAAGTTCATTGATTTTTTCAAGAGCAAACATTAAATCTTGATACCCCATCTCTGTTGGTTCTTCAAAAAAAGCATCCACTTTTTGATAAGGGCCTGCCATCATCCCGCTTGGTGTTTTAAAATCATCAGATGGATATAAAGTAAAACCGTCTTTATAAATAACATAACCTATTTCGGGCATATCTATTGAGGCAACCACAAATCCGTAACTTGCTAGCTCTTCCGCAATAGTTGTGTAAAGAAATCTTTCTGTTCCTCTGCCCGGTACTATTATTATCAACGAGGTTTTGTCAATTTCTGCAGCAATGGAAGTCCTTAGATAAGAATTGGTAAATGTTTTTTGATAGTCTTTAGATAATGCGCTATATGGGGATTTGGTCAAGGTAGAATCAGATTTTACTGGATACCAAAATTGAGTCACTAGTGCTCTTTTCTGAGAAAAGTCGGGTCGTATCTTCATTTCCCTTGTCTCGTCTATCCATTCGTAAACTGAAGTACCAACAGCATAATTCCCAGTAGGTTCAATTAATTGAATCGTATCAGTCTGACAATAACACAGAAAGGTTAAAGGAAAAATAAAAATTGTCGCTAGAATACTTTTTGTCATTGGTACCTAATTGTTAACAACGGTCTTGGGTATGGCGCACTGCGCTAAATGTGTCGCTCTGGTTCTATACAAATTAATTTAATTGAAAGGTAATTAATTTTTGGGTACTGGGAAAAGAGTGTCATGGGCCACACACCTTGTTAGGTGTTATTTATTTTATAAAATCCACTCTGTCAGTATTCTTTAAAAGAAAGGTTTCACCATTGTAATTGACCTGAGTCAAATCATAACTTAAGAAACACGGGCCTTGTAGCGTTTCATAGGTAAAACTTAGTGTATCCGTATCAATCTCAGTTAGTTCAATATAATATTCAGTAACGGAATCAACGTCAGGGAAACGCACTTGGAGTCTCGTAGGATCCCCGAAAGGCATAGGAGATATGAAAATTTCACTTTTTGAATTAAATAATCGAAACTCCTCTTGTTGATAAACAGTTCCTATTAAAGGTTCTCCCTGGGAATTGAAGAATCCTATTTCGAACCAGTTTGGTTCGGGCAAGGCAGATGTACAATCTACACTATCATCATCACTTGCACATGCTAGTAGAAGAACCATCAATAAAATAGTAAATAAATATTGCCAATGTTTATGCATATGCACTCAAGGGGTATTTAATTGATAGATGGATTAATTTAAAAAAAGGTTGCGTAAATTACACCTGAGGTTGAAATAAAGTGTCGTATACTTTTCCACTTTTGAAATCAGGCCTTTTGGTGGTTTCTATTTTAAATTTTCGCATGATGCCGAAATGAAATAAAGCCGCTGCTATGGCTAGTTTTTTAATTTCCTTTCAGCTGTCTTTCGTATTCTTGGGCATCATAAGTTCCGATCGATTTATGGACGAGCCCTTGGTCATTCATTGTCCATTCCTCGAATCCGCTGAAATCCACTTTATTTCCAGTTCCGTTTGGTCCTGTATTAGTTCCTTTAAAAGTCCAATAATATCTGTAGGCATCATCTTCCTTGGTAAGACTGTCCATTGTCAATTCCATATCGGGAAATGCTTCCATATAAGACTGAGCGGTTTCTGCTAATTGTTTTCTTCCCACTGCTGGTGTTCCTTTATTTACAGTAAGCATTCCATTATGCGCATAAAATGAAGCCATTTTTTCTGGTTGGTTGCTATTCCAAGCGTCAGTATATCTTTGTCCAAATTCAACCATTTTATTGTATTCTGACTTGTCCGAATTACATCCTGTCATTACAATTACGATTATAAGAAATGCGTTTATTATTGAAAGTTTACTTTTCATAACGTTTTTTTTAAATTGGTTCTAACGATCTCGTATAACTGTGAGTTATAGGAAGTGTTAATTTTTGGTTTAGATCTGACGACAACAATCCCAAATGGATTCAGACCCAATCGAATCCGCCTTAATTGCGGTCATACAATGTTTTACATAGCTTATTCCCATGATCAACTATTTATCTGAACTTTATTCAAGTAAATAAACACAACAAAATAAAAGATACAGAAGAGCCAATCATTAAGTCCATATATTGTAAAAAAGATTCCAGCCATTGTATCCGCTTCATAAATGGAAGAAAGTTCATTATTTATCATCCATTTGGTCCAAGTAAATCCGTAAATAAATTTTTCAATTACAAAAGCTCCGATTACCCATTTGAGGTGTTCCCATTTTGAAGCCACTGCTAAAAAAACAAGTCCCCATACTACTATCATTAGTAACCCAAAATTTGACATCACTACAGGATCGGCTTCATTAATAACCTTATTGGTAAAGAGCCTGGAAAGCACTAACACACCACCTATATTCATTATTCCTGACAAGTAAATTCCTTTTTTTAACAAGTTCTTTGTTCAATTGCATTATTGGTTGTTTTTGCTAAATTATGTACAATGGCTAGGTATGATTGTGTTGTTGAGATTTGATGTCAATCAAATCGGGCTAGGGAACACGCCCAACTAAAGTACGAAAAGTTTTGATTTGTAGTAAATATGCTAAACAATGGATTGTAGGTCTTGTTGTGTACTATTAAATTAATAAGAGATATCCGTTAAGACTTACTCCTTAAAACCGTTTTTTGAAAGTATTTCAGAGTACCACCTATAGGATATATCACCTCTATTGTAGTATTCTTTTACTTCTTCAATACTTCCTTTGTCACCGTATCTATTGCGGATTGAAGATTTCCATTTTGGTCATAGTAGTTCCATTTTCCAATTTTAACTCTCCAGTCCTTATAGTTTCCTTCAGCTTGTAGACTACCATTTTCGTAATACTTTTTTATAGGCCCTTCAATAAGATTGTTTTTGTAGTTTCCAATTTCTTTATAATTTCCATTTTCATAATAATTGATCCATTTTCCCTGTCCAACACCATCAATATACTCTTGCCATGAGGAATAATTTCCATTAGGATACTTCGCAAATAAGATTCCGGTAAAAGGTTTGTCATCACCACGGGCATAATACCTGTAAACACCATTTGTGTTTTTTCCAGAAGCTTCTGCCATAGAAACCTCACGCCTTGTTTCAGTTTCTTTCATGGATATAGCCTTTTGGGCAAATCCTACTGAGTGCAAAATTAAAAATGCAATTAGGAGGCTGACTTTGATATATTCTTTTTCAATTCCTTTCATATTCATACTCTTCGTTTTAATGACACACAACGGTCAGGTTATTATTTCGTTGTGAGGAACCTCTTTGACTTGCCCTCTTATGAAATTAGGCCGTTTGATGGTTTCTATCAATGTTTTTTATATGCTACCACGAAGAATTATTGCCCTTGTTGTGAAACGGTTTTTATTCAACCGTGAAGTAATATTCTTTTTCAGATTCATTTAGAAACCTCCACGAAACATCATCACAGCTATTAAAGCCAATTTGATTAGGATGGTTTTCAATTGGATAATTGTTAATAATGAATTCATTTCTCTCTACATTTTGAATTGTTCCATCTTGCCAACTAATTACATAATCACCTGTTGAAGTTGCCTTTAATCCTAATCTATATGTGTAAAACATTTTATTGTTTTCTATTTCGGGAATAACTTGTAATTGTGCATTTTCACATCTCGGAAGAGTGGAAAACTGACCAATGTCCAACATTAGATCAAATTTATCAATAGCGTCTTTAGAATTAGATACCTCATTAGGTTCAATAAATTTATAAATAGAAAAAATATCAGGTTGAGGATTATCGGCAAAAATTGAATCATTAAGTGCCAAATCAA